>JAABRN010000448.1 GCA_011390855.1 Hydrogenophaga sp.
GGGTGCTGCAGAAATCAATTCCTTCACGCTCACTTTCGAGGAAGCGGACAGGAACGAAGCGTTCTTTGCCAAGCAGGTGGCAAACGCCATCGGGACCAGGCACCAGGAAATTTTGTTGACGGAGCAATCGTTTCTTGACCATCTTGAAACAGCCCTGGACAGCCTTGACCAGCCCAGTTTCGATGGCCTGAATTCGTACTTCATGTCCCGGGCGGTCCGCGATGCCGGCTTCAAGGTAGCGCTGGTGGGCACGGGCGGCGACGAGTTGTTCGGGGGCTATCAGTCTTTTTCCGATCTGCCAAGGTTGCACGCCGGCCTGAGATGGCTCCACACGCTTCCTGGTGCCCCCACCAAGCTTGCGGCGTCGATGGCACGTGCGCTTTTCAGCCGTCCGAGCAACGGCTACCCGCCCCAGACCCGATGGGCCAAGCTCCCCGCCATGATCGAGCATGGAGGATCACTGCTCTCCCTGTACCAGATTGCTTACGCGCTGTTCCTGCCGGACACCCAGCGCTCCCTGATCCACGCGGACATCCGATCTGAACTCCTTCAAGACGGACTGCCCGGTATTCGGCGAGAAACCTTCGAGGCCGCATTGCACGGAAGATCGGCGCTGGACGCCATCAGTGTGCTGGAGCATCAGATGTTCCTTGGCGAGCGCCTGTTGCGCGACACAGACGCGGCCAGCATGGCTGCGTCCCTGGAAACCCGGCTTCCCTTTGTCGACACGGAACTGCTCTCCGTGATCAGCCGGATGGATGAGGGCACACGATTCCTGCCGCTGAAAAGCAAGCTCGCCCTGCGACGCGCGGGACTGAAAGGACTGGACCCCCAACTGTTCGATCGCCCCAAATCCGGCTTCGAACTTCCTTTCAATCGATGGCTGAAAAGCTCGCTGGGAGAGGAAATCGGCAGCACCTTGCTGGATGCTTCCTTGGTGGCTTCGGCCGGGTTGCAGCCGGAAGCAGTGGCGCAGTTGTGGCGAGCGTTCAGCGCCGGTGCCAAAGGCCTTTACTGGACCCGGATCTGGGCTTTGTACGCCCTGATTCGGTGGGTCCGCGTCAATCGAGTCACCCTGTAAACCCCATGCCACAAACCCATGTCGGCTACGTGCTGAGCGAATATCCGAAGGTCAGCCACTCATTCATTCGCCGTGAAATCAACGCACTGGAGAGCGCAGGCGTTCACGTGGAGCGCTTTGCGATCCGCGGATGGAACGAAGAGCTGCCGGATCCGGCGGACCAGGTCGAAGTCAGCCGCACAAGCTACGTGCTTGCGAGTGGCTTTCTGTCGCTGCTGGGCGCGCTGCTGGGGGCGCTTTCACGCTCGCCCCTGAGGGCCTGGCGCACATTCTGGCTTGCCACACAAATGGGCTGGCGAGGCGACCGCCCCATCTTTGTGCACTGGATATATGTGCTGGAGGCGGCCTTGATCTCGAAATGGGTTCAGGAACGCTCGGTCTCCCATCTGCATGCCCACTTCGGGAGCAACCCAGCGGAAGTCGCCATGCTTGCCGCTGAACTGAGCGGCATCACCTACAGCTTCACGGCGCACGGCACGGTGGAAACGGACGGTGCAATCACCATCAAACTCCCGGAGAAGATTCGCCGCGCCGCTTTTGTGGTGGCGGTGAGCGAGTACGGCCGCGCCCAGATGATGCGCTGGATACCTTTCGATCACTGGAAGAAGATCCACGTCGTCCACTGCGGCATCGGCGCCGACTTTCTGGAGCATGAACACACCAATGTTCCTGACGTCAATCAGTTTGTCTCGGTTGGGCGTCTTTCAGGCGAAAAAGGGCACCTCATACTGATCGAAGCGCTGGCTCGGCTGGTAGCCAAGGATCAGGCCTGCCGGCTGGTGATCGCCGGCGACGGGCCACTGCGCGCAGCCATTGTGAAACGTTGTCGTGAGCTCGATGTGGAGCGTTACGTCACGATCACGGGGTGGCTTTCCGGAGAGGAAATCAGGAGCTGGCTGATCAGGTCACGGGCCTTGATTCTCCCCAGTTTTGCGGAGGGCCTCCCCGTGGTGATCATGGAATCTCTCGCGCTCGGACGACCCGTGGTGGCCACGTGGGTCGCCGGGGTTCCGGAGCTGGTCAGGGACGGGCAAACCGGATGGCTGGTACCGGCGGGCGACGTCGAGTCGCTCGCGAATGCGATGAGCGCATGCTTGAACTCCACGCCGGAACAGCTGGCAACGATGTCGGGCGCAGGAAAAATCGCGGTGCGCAAAGCGCACGACGCCAACAAGGAGGCACAAAAACTGGCGGCCTTGTTTCGGTTACAAGCGCCATTGTGCTGAGCCTCTGCGACGGGCGCACAAGGCTTGAACAGGGGGCCGTTCGAGATGAAATTCATTGCAGATGAGTCAAAGCTGCGCGCTTTGGCCATCGCCCCTGACAGGAGAATGAAAACAAGGGATTCGACCTGCGCGACGCCCGTTGATTTGATGGCCATCAACCACCACGAGCAAGCACCACCACCCCGCCTGCGATCAGGAGAGTGCCCAGCAGGCGATGCAAAGAAAGTGTTTCTCCGAGCAGCGACCATCCCAGCACCA
>JAABRN010000449.1 GCA_011390855.1 Hydrogenophaga sp.
GCCCGACATGACGCGCCGCGCCCTGCACGCGCTGCGCTGGGATGCCCCTGGCCAGTGGACCGAGCTGGCCGATGTCATGCCGCTGCCCGGGCTCATTGAAAAGCTGACCCCGTTGCCGCAAGGCGCATGCGCCACGCTGGCAGACGGCCGCACACTGAGCGCCACGCTGACTCAGTAGCGGCGGCGCCGTCACCCCTGGTTTTGACCAGGCGGCACCCGCCGCAGAGTCATTGCTGCAGAACCTGGCGAATGGTGGTTGCCAGCTCGGAAGCAACGAACTTGGCCACGTAGGCGTCTGCCCCCACGGAGTCCACATGTGCTTCGTTGGCCGTACCGGTCAGCGAAGAATGGATCACCACCGGAATGGACTTGAAGCGTTGGTCGTTCTTGATGTTGCGCGTGAGCGTGAAGCCGTCCATCACAGGCATTTCCAGATCGGTCAGCACCAGCGCCACTTTGTCGTGAGCCGTTTTGCCCTCGGCATGTGCCTCAATCTCGATGGCCTGCAGACGGTCCCATGCCTCCTGGCCGGTCTTGGTCATCACATAGGGCGTGCCCATGGCTTTGAGCCCCTGTTCGATCATCATCCGGGCCACCGGCGAATCGTCTGCGGCCAGGATGATCGAGCCTTTGGGCAGGTTCACCGCAGCGCCCACCGATTGCGGTGTGATCTCGACCTGTGCCGTGGGCAACACATTGCGCAGAATCTGCTCCACATCCAGCACCTGCACCAGTCGGCCTTTTTCACCATCGCCGTCCAGCTTGGCGATGCTGGTCACCAGGCCCCCACCATTGTTTTCAGCTGCCAGCACGTTGCTCCACTCCAGCCGCACGATTTCGTCGACTTCCTCGACCGCAAAGGCCTGGGTGGTTCGGGCGAACTCCGTCACCATCAGAATGGTGAGGCCGCGCTTGGGTTTGCAACCCACCACGGCGGGCAGGTCGATCACGGGGATGATTTGCCCGCGAATGTTGGCCACCCCGATCACGTTGGCTGGCGCGTTGGCCATGGCGGTGATGGTGGGCATGACCAGTATTTCACGCACCTTGAAGACGTTGATGCCAAACAGTTCGCGGCGCTCTGTTCCCGGGGCTTCGCCCAGGCGGAACAGCATCAATTCAAACTTGTTGTTGCCTGTGAGGTTGGTGCGCTCTTCGATGTCATGCAACGCGGTGGTCATATGGGAATGCTCCAGATTTAGGTTCCCAGAGCTTAGGAGGACAAGCCCTCTGCCAAACCGCACATGAACCCCGCAAAGGCTGCGCAGTTCGCGCTTTAGCCAGGGTTTTTCGTCCAGGCCCTGCCTTGAAGGCGGCGATGAACCAGTCAGCGGCTCGCGATCGCTCCTTCGTCGTCCACCGCTTTTTGTACGGCTGCGTAAAACGCGTACCTGGCGTCTGTGGACTGCGGGTCGCTGGCGCCACCACCCCAATTGGCATTGGAAGCAATCACGATATGGCGTTTGGGGTCAATGAAAATGCCCTGACCGAAGATGCCGCGCGCGGCGAAGCTCCCGTCTGCATAGGTCCACCACTGGTAGCCGTACCCGTACCCAGGCAGGCCAATGCCGGTGCGCGGCGTGGTGGCCTCCTGCAGCCAGCCTTCGGGCACGATGCTCTGCCCGTTCGCCATGGCCCCTCCCAGAATGAACTGCCCGAAACGGGCGAAGTCGCGTGTGGCAGCCTGGATGCAACAGCCGCTGATTTCCTGCCCGGTCTTGCTGAGAATCCAGGTGGCCTGCTGCTCCATACCGGCAGGCACCCAGATTTTTTCAGACAGGTAGCTGGCCAGCGGCTTGCCCGTGGCCCGGCTCAGAAGCACGCCAACCAGGTTGGTCTCACCGGTGCTGTAGAGCCAGCGCGTGCCGGCAGGTGCGGCGCGGGGCAGCTGGCGCAGGTAGCTCACCAGCGCGTCCACACCGGGCTCGGGTTCGTGGTTGTTGAACCGGGCCACGTCGGAATTGCGGTCGTCGTAGTCTTCGTTCCACTGAATGCCCGACGTCATGGTCAGCAACTGGCGGATGCTGACATCGTCGTAGGCAGAGTCCTTCATCTCTTCGATGTAGTCGCTGACCTTGTCGTCCATGCTCTTGATGAAGCCGTCGCGCACGGCCGCCCCGACCAGGGTGGAGGTGATGGACTTGGCCACCGAAAAGCTGGTCCAGCGCCCGTCGGCGTCAAAGTCCAGCCCGTAGCGCTCCAGCCGCACCTGGCCTCTGTGGACCACCATCAGCGCCGCACTGCGTTGGCCCAGCATGTAGGCGTCCACATCCAGCGGCAACGCCAGGGACGGGCCAGGGGGCAAAGGTGAAGCTGAGTTGCCGGCCGGAACCACGCTGTGTTTGGCCAGAAACGTCAGCCGGTCAAGCGCCCGAAAGGCCGCATCGCGCTGCGGCTGCTTCCAGAACAGCACGTCGCTGTTGGTGGGCAAATGAGCCAGGAGTCCACGGGTTTCTTTGTCCAGGCTGAGCCAGCCGAGCGTGCCGGCAACGGCCGTTGCGAGCAGGCCCACGAGGGCGACGATTTTGGTTTTCATA
>JAABRN010000450.1 GCA_011390855.1 Hydrogenophaga sp.
TCCAGCGTGACCTGCAGGGCACTGCTTTTTTCTGCCAGCAAGAAGCTGGTGTCTTCCAGTTGCTTGAGCGTCATCAGCCGCTCGTCATGGTCCCGCTGTGCCAGTACCAGCTGGCGAACAGCGCCCAGCAAAGGCTGCAGAAATTCGATGTCGGCTTCACTGTAGCCGCCAGGCTGATTGGCAAGGCCGACCATCGCGACCAACCGATCACCCACCGCCAGTGGAATCCCCAGAAACGATTGCATGCTCGGGTGACCTTCAGGCATACCCCCCGCTCGCGTGTCGGCGTCGGGCTCGTTCGCAATCACGGGATCTCGGGTGACCATGGCATGACCGAAAAGCGACTTGAGACTGCGGAACTCCATGCCACCCGCTTCCTGCTGCGCATACAGGCGATACGACATGTCGTCCCAGACTATGTTGGTGATGGCGTGGGTCTTCAGGTACGGATCGTCATGCTCGTCGTACAGCACTTCGCCCACAAAGCCGTATTCACTGCCGGTCACGGAGAGAAAGGCATCGAGCAAACCGTCGAACGCCTTTCGCTTGTCGTCGGCTTCAATGAACCGGGCCTGCGCCATCCGCACGGTCTCCAGCATCCTGTTTTGCCGATCCACCTTTTGGGCCGCCAGTCGCGCTTCGGTCACGTCGGTGGTGAAACCGTGCCACACGACGGTCCCGTCTTCTTCGCGCTGGGGCGCCGCTTCCACTCTGTTCCAGCGCACACCGCGTCGAGGCAGAACCACGCGGTAGGTATGCTGCCAGATGGTCAGGTCGCGGGCCGATCTGGCCAGCGCAGCCAGCACATCGGCGCGGTCGTCGGGGTGCACCCTGGCGAACAGGGCGCGCGCGTCCTTCAGCAACTCGGCGGGCTCAAGCTCCAGCAGCTCGCGCGATGCGTCATTCACGTAGAAAACCGCACTGGTCCCATCCGGCCGCAACCGCGCCTGGTACATGATGCCGGGCACCCTGGCGGCGATGTTCTGCAGCAGCTTGAGTTGTGCCGCCTGCGCGTCCAGCGCCTCACGCTCGATTGTGATGTCCTGCACCACGCCAAAGTCGGTCTGCGGGTTTCCAGCCACCAAGGTGCGGCTCATGCGGGTACGAAACCAGCGGTGCTGCCCGTCGGGGTGCAGCCAGCGAAAGTCCAGCTCCCGACCGTCGCAGGCTTCGCGCGCGCTCAACCACGCGGCCTGGTCTTCAGGATGGATCCGGATTCGAACCTCTGAGCGCAAAAGCTCCGGCTTCGGTTCCAGTCCGGCAATTTCGTACAAGCCAGGTGACCAGAACACCTCGGGGTCATCAGCGGCATTGGTCCAGTGTCCGACCCGGGCGAGCTTTTCAATCGCCCCATGCAGTTCGAGACGCTGCTGCAGGACCAGATTGGCTTCCCGCAAGGCTTCTTCGTAGAGCACACGCGCGCGCTCTGCCTCCACTTCCCGGGTGGCTTCCGTCAGGTACACCAGCAGCAGTGGCTCAGGCACGCCATCCAGTACGGTTCCATGCAGACGCACGCTGTGCTCCACACCATCGCGGAACCAGAGTGAACGACGCTGCGCCCCGAGATGGAGGTTTTTTACAAACTCCTGCCGGGCGTCTTCGTTGGGCCAATTTCCGAGTTCAACAGTGGTGCGCCCGATCGCATCTTCTCTGCTGAGCCCCGTCAGAACTACCCAGGCATCATTGACCTCCACCAGCAACCCATCGCGGAGGCGGGAAACCGATGCTGCCAGTGGCGAAGCCTGGAAGAATGCTTCGAAAGGAAGATCCACGGCGGCGTGGTCCGCCGCAGAATGGCGGCCGCCTTCCTCCAAAGGGCTCGCGATCAAGGGATTCTCGGGTTCCGCATTGAACATGCTGGCTGGGTCCGCTTTGTGAAATGAACGGTGTCGGCTGGAAAGCATTCTGACCAAATTTTGCCGTACTGGCGGGACAGCGACCTCAAGGTCCAAACTGCTACAGTCGCTGGCTGACCTGTCACCGCCAGAAAATCCCTGCCTTGAACACCCCGCTGGACAAACACACCCCCATGATGCAGCAGTACCTGGCCATCAAGGCCGAGTACCCGCACACGCTGGTGTTTTACCGCATGGGGGATTTCTATGAGCTGTTTTTCGGTGATGCTGAAAAAGCGGCCCGCCTGCTCGACATCACCCTGACCCAGCGCGGTCAATCGGCCGGCGTGCCCGTGGTGATGGCCGGTGTGCCTTTTCATTCGGTCGACACCTACCTGGCACGCCTGATCAGGCTCGGCGAATCGGTGGCCCTCTGCGAGCAGGTGGGCGACGTGGCCACGGCCAAGGGCCCGGTCGAACGCAAGGTGGTACGCGTGGTCACCCCCGGCACGCTGACCGATGCGGGCCTGCTGTCGGACAAGAGCGAGGCGCTGCTGATGGCGGTGCACCCCGGCGCCCGCACCGGCTTTGGCCTGGCCTGGCTGTCGGTCACGCAAGGCATCATTTTTCTCGCGCAATGCGCCAGCGACGAACTGCCCGACTGGCTGGGGCGCATCGGACCGGGCGAGGTGCTTTACAGC
>JAABRN010000462.1 GCA_011390855.1 Hydrogenophaga sp.
AATGTAGCACGCAGCTCGAAATCAGGCAAATGGCGAGCCGCCGGGCCGCCCCAAGCAAGGCCAGCCCCCGCGGGGGGGCAGCGACCCGCGCAGCGGTGGAGCGTGGGGGCAACAGGCCTTAGCGCCGGGCCGCCCCAAGCAAGGCCAGCCCCCGCGGGGGGCAGCGACCCGCGCAGCGGTGGAGCGTGGGGGCATCCATCTATTGATCGGTTTGCTGGCTCCAGCGCGTAGGTGGGTGGCCCACTGCTGCCTTGAACATGGCGCTGAAAGCACTGTCGCTGGCGTATCCGGTGGCGGTAGCGACCTGGTTGACAGACGCGCCGCGTGCCAGCAATGGCAGTGCGTGGGCCAGCACCACTTGCTGACGCCATTCCTGGTAGGTGGTGCCCAGCTCTTCTCGAAACAGCCGTGCCATCGTGCGTTCGCTGGCCCCTGCATTGGCGGCCCATTGCGCCAGCGTGGCGCGCTCCCCTGGTGCGCGCAGCACGGCCTCGCACAGTGCTCTCAGGCGCTTGTCTTGCGGTAGTGGTACGCCCAGTTGCTGTGTGTCCGCATGGGCCAGTTCGTCCAGAACAAGTCTGGTCAGCAACTGTTCTCGGGCCGGCTCGGCGGCGCGGCGGCTGTCTGCGTCCATGGCCTGCACCAGCTCGCGCAACAAGGGGGAAACGCGGATCATGCGGCACGACGGCCCGGCACCTGGCTGCGCGTCAGAGTGGATGTACAGCGTGCGCAGTTCAGCCGCTTCTCGAACCGAGACTGCGTGCCGGGTATTTGGCGGGATCCACACCGCGCGCGAAGGTGGAACGATAAAGGTCACGGCCTGAAGACCGACTTCCTCTGGTGTGACCATGACCTGCACGATGCCAGTGGCGCAGTACGCCAGCTGACCCCAGGCGTGCCGATGGGGTTCAAAGTGGGTGTCGGCGCTCAGCGCCCGTGCCCGAACCCGAACCGGTCTGGCCTCGTCCGGGGTGAAGGGGTCTGTATCGCCCAGTGGCGTTGGCTTGGGGCGCCGCAGTGCGGTGATGGGTTGAGGCAAGGGTCGTGAGATCTTGGAAACCATGTGGTTTGGCGGTATACCGACGAAACATGTCAGATCGTCGCGATTCGGCGAATCAGGCCGAGTCTACGATCTCGCCATGTCTTCATCAAGCACATCTGACGCTCTCTCAGGGAGTCGCCAGGTACCCCTTCGCCAAGACGCCGGCCTGATCGGGCTGGTGGGGCTCGCCCACATGATCAGTCACTTCAGC
The DNA here is from genome assembly GCA_011390855.1 of Hydrogenophaga sp. Classification (GTDB taxonomy): domain Bacteria; phylum Pseudomonadota; class Gammaproteobacteria; order Burkholderiales; family Burkholderiaceae_C; genus Hydrogenophaga. Next base: position 1,254 of record JAABRN010000462.1, read on the forward strand.
CAATTGTTGCTGGCGCCACTGTTTCCCTGGTTGAAAGACGCGTTTGATGTCAGCTATGCCGAGCTGGGCTTCCTGATGACGGTCTTTTTTGTCACATCCTGCGCCGTGCAGACCGCATCCGGTTTTGTCGTTGACCGCCTCGGGCCTCGCCCGGTCCTGTTTGCGGGAATTGCACTGCTTGGGGTGGCAGCCTTTGGCTTCGCTGCAAGCACCAGCTACGCCATGCTGGCTGCTTTTGCAGTGGTGGCTGGCGTGGGAAACGGGGTGTTCCATCCGGTGGACTACACCTTGCTGAATCGCAAGGTCAGTGCCCTGCGGCTGGGGCATGCCTACAGCGTGCATGGCATCACCGGCAACCTGGGCTGGGCGCTGGCGCCGGCGATGCTGGTGCCCATTGCCCTCGCGTATTCCTGGCGCGCAGCGCTGGTGAGCGCCGGGGTGCTGGTTTGGGTGGTGCTCGCGGTGCTGTGGTTGCAGCGTGAACGTTTGAATCTGCCGGCCGCGCCGCAGCCCGGTCGCAGCGCAGTGGGTCAAGCCGCTGCTGAGAGTTCGCTGGCATTTCTGCGTATCCCGGCGGTGTGGATGTGCTTCGCCTTCTTCTTTCTCTTCGCCATGTCACTCAGCGTGGTGCAGGCGTTCGCCCCGGAAGCCGCGAGACAGTTGCACGACGTTCCCATGTCTCTGGTGGCGGTCTGCCTCACCACCTACATGCTTTGCGCGGCGGGGGGAATGGTCCTGGGCGGTTTTCTGGTATCAGATCCCTCTCGCTGCGAACGGGTGGTGGGGGTGGGCTTCGGCATAGCGGCCAGCATTGCACTGCTGCTCGCGCTGGGTGATTTGCCGGCGATGGCGGTGCCCGTGCTGTTTGGTGCCATGGGTTTCGCTGCCGGCATTGCCGGGCCTTCACGTGATTTGCTGGTCAAACGGTCCACGCCCGAGAACGCCACAGGCCGCGTTTATGGTGTGGTTTATTCTGGGTTGGACATCGGCCAGGCCATCTCGCCCCTGATCTTTGGCCTGATGATGGACCAAGGGCTCTACAGCGGCGTGCTGATCGGGTTGGCGATGGTTCAGGGGGTCTTGATCGTGAGCGCATTCAACGTGCGGCGCGTCAGGCGCACTGCGCTTGCCGTGACCTGAGTAGGTCACAAGCCATCGGCGCAGCCGCCGGGCTGAGGTCTTTCGATTGAACTTGCGGCTGAGTCCATCGTGTCGCGGCTGATATTTTTCCTGAGGTGCGGCTGCTCCAGCTTCGAGAAGGTATAACTGCGGCTTGTCCACCCTTCGATCGCCCGGCAGACTCCCGCAGACCGACCAATGACGGCGCCCCCTCGATTGCTCCAGAAGTGTTTCCAACAGGCACTCACAGAAGCCCCTGAGATGCTGAGCCGCTGCATGGAGTCGGCCATTGCCGACCTGCAGGCTGCCGAGAACCAGGGTACGGACATGGCCATGAGGGATCGCGTGGCCCGGGCATGGTGGCTGATGCTGCAGAACAAGGCCCACTGGTTGCAAGCTTACCCCCAACGCTTGCGCGAAGCCTTCGACGGAGCCCCTGGCGATACCCAGTTTTCTCGCCCCTCCACATTGTCCGAGTCGGTCATGCTTTCACTGGTGGACGAGGACGCCGTGAACGAATCGCTGGAGTCGGCGCGCTTGCTGCAAAGCATTCAGCCCGCAGTCGAGCAGGAACTGGCGGTACTTGATGCACTGATGAGTTCGGTGATCGGGCAGGGTACCGTCCGCGCAGAATTGAATCCCTTGCGTCCCACGGTCTTCGTGCGTGTGTTGCGAGATCTGATGTCAAGCGATGAGCCCGATTCCGAAATCAGGGGTTTGTGGCTCCGCCACATGGGGCGGCCGTTGGGCCGTGAGCTCAAGAAGATTTACGAGAACCTGGCCGGGATGCTGCAGCGGGCCAACGTGAGGGAGGCGGGCTACCGCGTTCGTCTGGCGCCTGAAGGCAGCAAGAGCATGCGCGCCCCAGGTGGGCAAGGGGGCTCGCAATGGGGGCAGCTGAGCGAGCAAGACGGGGCGGGCACACGTCAGTCGGGCGCGGCGCCTCTGGAATACCCCTCGCACGATCTCCCCCCCATGCCGCACCTGGGGCGCCTGCATTCGGGCGTGCAGCACCGCGTGTTTCATGACTTTCTCGAGCACGGTCACAGCCGCTACGAACAACCCCTTGAGGGCGGCTACTACCAGCAGGTGCAGCGCGAACTGCAGGAAGTGGAGCGGTCAGCCCCCATAGAGCCGATCGACGAGCAGGTGGTGCAGCAGCAACGCACCCAGTACCGTGATGTCACGGCGGTGGACCGACCAGCTCGCGAAGTCGGCATTGGCAGCGAGCTCAGCCCCAATGACTGGGGCGACTATGCCGCCGCGCATGAGCGGTCGCGGCTCCTCTTGCAGCTCAAGCAGAAGGCACAGAAAGTCAGCCAGGCTGTGGGCCTTGACGTGGTGCGCACACTGGTCAACCAGGTGGCCAGCGACCCGCTTCTGCTGGCGCCGGTGCGAGAAGCCGTGGTGGCCCTGGAGCCTGCACTGTTGCGCCAGGCCATGGCCAACCCCCGGTTCTTCAGTGAGGACGAGCATCCGGCAAGGCGACTGATCGAAAGCGTTGCCCAGCGCAGCTTCAAGTACAACGACGAGTTCGCGAGCGAATTCGACCAATTCTTCCAGCCGGTACAGCAGGCTTTTCGCGAGCTCAATGCCTCGGAACAGGCCGACTCGACTGCGTTTGCAGACATCCTCGACAACCTGGAGGAGACCTGGCAGGCGCAAGACCAGACCGACCTGCAACAGCAGGACCAGGGTTTGCAGTCGGTTCGCTACGCAGAAGAGCGCCAGGCACTGGCCGACCAGATCGCCTGGGACCTCAGCCAACGCCCCGATATCGACCATGCGCCGGGCGTGATTCTCGACTTCCTCTATGGCCCCTGGTCGCTGGTGATCGCCTCGGCCCAGCTCGGCAACCAGACCCAGCACCACGATCCAGGTGGTTACAAGAAAACCGTCTCCAACCTGTTGTGGAGCGTCAAAAAAGAGGTGACCCTGAAGCGGCCAGCCAAGCTTTTCGAGATCATTCCCGACATGCTCGGAACCCTTCATTCGGGCCTGGACATGCTGGGCCAGACCCGTGAAGAAACCAAGCCCTTCTTCGACGCCCTGATGCGTCTGCACGAGCCGGTGCTGGGTCTGCGCCGGGCACGTTCGCGCAACGACGCCAGCTTGTCGGATCCGGTGCCTCTGGAAGGGTCGTCCATGTCGATGGACCTCGACGAGACCTTGCCTGCCACGCCTGAACAGCGCAAACCCCGGCAATCGGGTCAGCCCTGGCTGGGACGGCGCGAACTGGATGCTGCAGGGTTCGAGGACACCTTGCCAACCGACTACGCCGACCTTGTTGAAAGCCAGGTCGCCGCCCAGGCCCACCAGGCAGACGAGCAAGCCATGCTGGATGCCACCAGAAGTGACACTCCGGAGGCGATCGATCCTGCGGCGGTGCTGGCCGGGCTGCGCGAAGGTGACTGGGTGGATCTGAATTCCCGCCGCGAGTGGCTGCGGGCCCAGTTGATCTGGGCGAGCAGCAAAGGCACGCTGTTCATGTTTGTCAGCCGGGGCGGCCGGCCACACTCCATGACCAAGCGCAGTTGTGAGCGCCTGATCGTCAATCGCCTGCTGCGCCCCATCGAGTCGCGCGGCGTGGTGCAAAAGGCCATCACGGCCATGGCCCGAGACGCTGCCCCTTCTTCAGCACCTGAACCTGCCTGATCGCCGGTAGCGAACCAGCGCTACACATCAAGAGGCACTGTCAGCCCCCGACAATTGACCGCCGGTAGCTCAGGAGCCGCCGTCTGGAAGCTTGGGTGCTCAGGGATTGCCCGCATGACCGACAACCCTGATGAAGCTGCCCGAATCCCGGGTATAAATTCGCACCCGCTACCTCCGCATCGAGCCTGTTTTTCGCCATGTTGGTCAAATCCCCTTTGTTGTCACAGTGCCTGAAAGAGGCATTGCAGCAATCCCCTGACCTGATCGGGCGGTGCCTCGACGACGCCGTGACTTCTCTCAAAGCCCTGGCCGGGCAGGGGCGCGAAGTGGTGGTGCACGATGCGTCGTCCAAGGTCTGGTGGGCCTTGCTTCAGAACAAGGCCGACTGGTGTCATGCCTACGCCCACCTGTTGCGCGAAGCGTTTAGCGCTGGTCAGCATGGCAGCCAGGGACCCGACAAGGCACTGCACCTGCACGCATCCAGACACGAGCTGGCTCTTGAAGATGAACAGGCTGTCAACGAATGGCTCGATGCCGCGCGACTGCTCCAGGAACTGCAGACCTCGGTCGAACAAGACCTGGCGGCCCTCGATGCCCGCCTGAGCTCACTCGGTGGGCAGGGCGCCGTGCATGTCGAGAACACGCCCTTGCGGCCTTCTGTTTTCGTGGGTGTGCTGCGGGATCTGATGGCGTCGGTTGAATCCAGCCCAGGGGTCCGCACGATCTGGTTGCGGCACCTCTCGCCCACGTTGGGCCACGAGTTGCGGCGTCTGTACCAACACCTGGCACTCATGCTCCAGCGTGCCACGCAGGACCAGGTGAGCTATCGCGTGCGGCTGGTGGAAGCGCCCCAGCCCGTGCCGCCACCGCGCCGCGACCTGCTCGGTGACGAATCTGGCCTGGAAGGCCGTGGCGGTGTTTTTTCCGTTTCGGCGAAACCGGCGCGCCTTGTTTTGCCCACCATGGCTGCACTGGCCCGCGCCAAGTCAGAGGTGAGTCAGGCGATCCTTCTGGCGTTTCTGCATCATGGCGGGGTGCCTTTTGCGCGGGCGCTGACAGACGACTATTTTGATAAGGTCAGGCAGGCGCTGGTGCAGCTTGACGAACACGCGGCCCTGCCAGTGCTCAGCGAAGTGGTGGACCATGCGCAGCTTGACCAGGCCCTGCCAGCGGTCGACCGCACGGTGCGCCAGGTTGACATCGATTCCCGCCTCAGCGCCACCGACTGGGGCTTGTTTGCCGATCCACGCGAGCGCGCCCGTGTGGTGTTGGCGCTCAAGCTCAGGGCCGAGCGCGTGGCGCAAGCCATGGGCATCGACGTGGTTCGCCGTCTGGTGAATCAGGTGGCGCGTGATCCCCTGCTGCTGGCGCCCGTGCGTGAAGCCATGGTGGGCGTTGAGCCCGCTCTGTTGAGGCTGGCGCTGGTGCACCCGCGGTTCTTCAGCGAAGCCGACCACCCGGCGCGCCGTCTGGTGGAGAGCGTGGCCCAGCGCTCCTTCAAATACAACGACGAGTTTTCGGCAGATTTCGGTGATTTCATGCAGCCGGTGCGCCTGGCTTTCAACCTGCTCAATGATTCGGCGGCCGAAGACCCGAAGGTGTTTGCCGACGTGCTGACTGCCATGCGCGAACTCTGGGACACCCAGGACCAGCGGGAAAAGGTGCTCAAGGATCAGCGCCTGCGCGCCATGCGCTTTGCCGATGAGCGCCAGGCCTTGGCCGACCACTTCACCCGCGAGCTGGGTCAACAGGCCGACCTGGAGGGCGTTCCCGGCTTCATTGTGGATTTCCTGAGCCGGATCTGGTCACTGGTGATCGCTTCGGCCCGCCTGACCCATCCCAATGGTGGAGATGACCCGGGTGGCTACCGGGCTGCGGTGGACCAGCTGATCTGGAGCGGGCGCAAAGAAGTCGTCATGCGCCGCCCGGTCCAGCTTTTCGAGATCCTGCCTGAGCTGATCCAGACCCTGCACAAAGGGCTCGACATGTTGGGCATGAGCAAAGAAGAAACCAAGCCGTTTTTTGACGCGCTCATGCGCCTGCATGAGCCTGTGCTGGGCGCGCGACGCGCACGGGTTCGGCATGATGGAACGATCTCGTCTCCTACCCCGCTTGAAGGCTCCTCGATGTCGATGGAGCTCGACGAAACGCTCCCTCCCACGTCGGAGCAATTGCGGCTGCGCGAAGCCGAGGAACCCTGGCTGGACCGTCGGGAGCTCCATGCGGCCGGGTTTGAAGAGGCCCCCGCAACCGACTTTGGCGAACTGTCTGATTTTCCATCGGACGAGGCGGGCGATGACGACTCACCGCCAATGGGTGCACCCATGTCGGATCAGGACGCCGAGGCGGTCCTGGCCCAGTTGCGCGTGGGAGACTGGATCGACCTGTGTTCACATGGCGAGTGGTTGCGCGCGCAGATGATCTGGGCCAGCGCAAGAGGCACCTTGTTCATGTTCACCAGCACCGGTGGGCGCGCGCATTCCATGAGCAGGCGCAGCTGCATCAAGCTGGTCAGACGCCGCTGGTTGCGCCCGGTGGACACCCATGCGGTGGTGCAAACGGCGATCCAGGCCATCGCCGGCGGTACCGGTGACAACAGCGGAAATCCGAGCTCAGGTCACTGACGGACGACCCCGTGCATGCGGGCACAATTGGCAGCATGACTACCCAACTTGCTGGCCACCTTCTCGTTGATTGCCTCATTGCCCAGGGCGTGACCCACGCCTTTGGCGTGCCGGGCGAAAGCTATCTTGCCGTGCTCGATGGCTTCCATGCCCGTGCTGAGCGCATCCGTTTCATCACCAACCGGCAGGAGGGCGGGGCCGCCTTCATGGCAGAAGCCCAGGGCAAGCTCACTGGCCGCCCCGGGGTGTGTTTTGTCACCCGCGGCCCTGGCGCCACCAACGCATCCATCGGCGTGCACACCGCGTTTCAAGACTCCACACCCATGGTGCTTTTCGTTGGCGACGTGGCCAGCGACGCGCGAGACCGCGAAGCTTTTCAGGAAGTCGACTACAGCGCCTTTTTTGGCCCCAGCACCAAGGGCATGGCCAAGCGGGTGGAGCGCATCGACGACGCCCGACGCATTCCCGAGTACGTGGCCCGCGCTTTTGCCACCGCCATGAACGGCCGGCCCGGACCGGTGGTGCTGGTGCTGCCGGAAGACATGCTCACGCAGACGGTCGAAGCCGTCCCCCTGCCTCGGGTAGAGGCGGTGCAGGCCTGGAGCGACCCGGGTTCGCTGCGTGAATTGCGCGCGTTGCTGATGCAGGCCCAACGACCCCTGGTGATCGCCGGCGGTGGCGGCTGGACGCCCCAGGCAGCCGCAGCCCTGCAGCGTTTTGCAGAAAACTGGCAGCTGCCCGTGGCCAATGCCTTCCGGTTTCAGGACACCTTCGACAATCACCACCCGCTCTACGCAGGCGACGTGGGCCTGGGCATCAACCCCGCGCTCGCCGCCCGCGTGCGCAACAGCGATTTGCTGATTGCGCTCGGCCCTCGGCTGGGTGAATCCACCACGGGCGGCTACACGCTCATTCAGGCGCCCTTGGCCCATCAGAAGCTGGTGCACATCCATTCCAGCGCCGAAGAGCTGAACCGCGTGTACCAGGCCACGCTGGCCATTTGCGCCAGCATGAACGCCGCCGCGCGCAGCCTCGAAGTGCTGTCTGCACCGCCCTCTGTGCCCTGGGCAGACTGGGCCAATGCCTGTCACGCCGACTACCTGGCCAATATCGACCCCGCCAATGGCGGCATCACATTGCCCGGCACCATCGACATGCCGGCCATCATGCACACCCTGCAGCAACACCTGCCAGCCGATGCGGTTCTCACCAACGGCGCAGGCAATTTCGCCAGCTGGCTGCACCGGTTCTATCGGTATCACGGCCTGGCCAAAGGCCACAAGACCCAGCTCGCGCCCACGAACGGCGCCATGGGGTACGGCGTGCCCGCCGGTGTGGCGGCGTCCATTCTCACCGGCCGCACGGCATTCACCATTGCCGGTGACGGCGACTTCCTCATGAACGGTCAGGAACTGTCCACGGCGGTCATGCATGGCGCCAAAAGCATCGTGCTGCTGCTCAACAACGGCAGCTTTGGGACCATCCGCATGCACCAGGAGCGCGAATACCCCGCCCGCACCAGCGGTTCTGACCTGCACAACCCCGACTTCTGCGCACTCGCCACCGCCTATGGCTACCGCGCCGAACGCATCACCCACACCAGCGAGTTCGAACCGGCCTTGTTGCGCGCGCTGCAAGGGCAGGGCGGGGCGCTGATCGAGGTGATGCTCGACCTGGAAGTCATCACCACCCGAGCTACACTCAGCGCAATCAGGAAGGCCTGACCCGTGACGTTGCTCGAAGGGGCCTGAGCAAAAGCGCCAGTCCGTAGCGCACGAGGATGCCCTAAATCCAGGGGCACCGAAGGTCCGGCTCCGCCGGCCCAAGGGTGCCGTCCCCCCTCCAAGCACC
>JAABRN010000452.1 GCA_011390855.1 Hydrogenophaga sp.
CCAGCGGGTGGCCGGGTGGGGCCACCACCACCAGTGGGTTGTCCGCAAAGTCCTCGCACATCACATCGACCGATTCGGGCGGCTGGCCCATGATGTAGAGGTCGTCCTGGTTGCTGGCCAGGCGCTGCAGCAGCGCTTCGCGGTTGCCCACGAACATGGCTACTTCAATGCCTGGGTGCGCGGCGCAGAAACCGCCCAGCAACTTGGGCACCTTGTATTTCACCGTGGTGAGGATGGCGAGCTTGATGCTGCCGCGCTCCACGCCTTGCAGGGCGGCCAGGTCCTGGCCCAGGCGCTCCATGCGGGCCTCCATGTCCTGGCAGGCATCGGCCAGCGTCTGCCCGGCCGCCGTGAGGTAGATCTTCTTGCCCACCTGCTCGAACAGCGCGTGCCCCACCGTTTCCGACAACTGTTTCACCTGCAAGGACAGCGTGGGCGGCGAGAGGTGGAGTTCCTTGGCGGCGCGCGCAAAGCTGCTGTGCCGCGCCACGGCCAGGAAGATGCGCAGCTGGTGCAGGGTGGCGTGCCGAAGGTTCATGCGTTTATTTTAGTAAACCGATACGGTCAGAACAATTTACTTTTACTAAATGATGCCGGCCACCAGAATCGGCCCCAAGACCAGCGCCATGCGCCGATCGGACCCCACACACAACGAGACAACACCACGAGGAGCAGGCATGGCCGTCAAGACCTACAACGCGGGCGTGAAAGAGTACCGCAGCATGTACTGGGAGCCCCACTACGCCGTGAAGGACACCGACATTCTGGCGGTGTTCAAGATCACGCCCCAGCCGGGTGTGGACCGCGAGGAAGTGGCCGCTGCCGTGGCGGCCGAATCGTCCACCGGCACCTGGACCACCGTCTGGACCGACCTGCTCACCGACCTGGACTACTACAAAGGCCGCGCCTACCGCATCGAAGACGTGCCTGGCGACGACACCTGCTTCTACGCTTTTGTGGCCTACCCCATAGACCTGTTCGAGGAAGGCTCCGTGGTGAACGTGCTCACGTCTCTGGTGGGCAACGTGTTCGGCTTCAAGGCCCTGCGCGCGCTGCGCCTGGAAGATGTGCGCTTCCCCATTGCCTACGTGAAAACCTGCGGCGGCCCGCCGCACGGCATTCAGGTGGAGCGCGACATCATGAACAAGTACGGCCGCCCGCTGCTGGGCTGCACCATCAAACCCAAGCTGGGCTTGTCGGGCAAGAACTACGGCCGCGCGGTGTACGAATGCCTGCGCGGCGGGCTGGATTTCACCAAGGACGACGAGAACGTGAACAGCCAGCCCTTCATGCGCTGGCGCCAGCGTTTCGATTTCGTGATGGAGGCCATCCACAAGGCCGAGCGCGAAACCGGGGAACGCAAAGGCCACTACCTGAACGTGACCGCGCCCACACCCGAAGACATGTACCAGCGCGCCGAGTACGCCAAGGAACTGGGCGCGCCCATCATCATGCACGACTACCTGACCGGCGGCCTGTGCGCCAACACGGGCCTGGCCAACTGGTGCCGCAACAACGGCATGCTGCTGCACATACACCGCGCCATGCACGCCGTGCTGGACCGCAACCCCCACCACGGTATCCATTTCCGGGTGCTCACCAAGGTGCTGCGCCTCTCCGGCGGGGACCACCTGCACTCGGGCACAGTGGTGGGCAAGCTCGAAGGGGACCGCGCCTCCACGCTGGGCTGGATCGACATCATGCGCGACCGCGTGATCAAGGAAGACCGAAGCCGCGGCATCTTCTTCGACCAGGACTGGGGCTCCATGCCCGGCGTCATGCCGGTGGCCTCGGGCGGTATCCATGTGTGGCACATGCCCGCGCTGGTGAACATTTTTGGTGACGATTCCGTGCTGCAGTTTGGCGGCGGCACGCTGGGCCACCCGTGGGGCAATGCGGCCGGTGCTGCCGCCAACCGCGTGGCGCTGGAGGCCTGCGTGAAGGCGCGCAACGAAGGCGTGGCGGTGGAAAAAGAAGGCAAGGCAGTGCTCATGGATGCCGCCAAGCATTCGCCCGAACTGCGCATAGCCATGGAGACGTGGAAAGAAATCAAGTTCGAGTTCGATACGGTGGACAAGCTCGACCTGGCCCACAAGTAAACCAGTGGGTCAGTACGTTTCCACCACCATCAATTCCTAGGACACCGCCATGCAAGACTACCCCTCGCGTCTCTCGGACCCGGCCAGCCGCAAGTTCGAAACCTTCTCCTACCTGCCTGCCATGACGGCCGATGAAATCCGCAAACAGGTGGCCTACATCGTGGCGCAGGGCTGGAACCCGGCGGTGGAACACATAGAGCCGCAGTACCTCATGGATTCGTACTGGTACATGTGGAAGCTGCCCATGTTCGGCGAGACCGATGTGGACCGCATCCTGCAGGAATGCGAGGCCTGCCACCAGGCCAACCCGGACAACCATGTTCGCCTGATTGGCTACAACAACTTCACCCAGTCGCAAGGGGCGAGCATGGTGATCTTTCGCGGCAAGACCGTGTGAGCCCAGGGGCAGCCATGAGCCACCCGCTGGACGATT
>JAABRN010000453.1 GCA_011390855.1 Hydrogenophaga sp.
GCGGCGGCGGTTACCAACGATTTTTAGGTGATGAGCTTATGGGGGGCTGAGAGCATGAAGGGCCACTCTTGCGCCGTGGCAGCGGCGGTCACGTCCAGGTCGATGCTCTGCGCCAACCTGGCTCTTGAGGTAGGCAGTCTCGGGGCGCGGAGCGCGGTGACGCTGCTCTACACCTCAATGGCCTGGATTACTGCGCGCGATGCGCGGTTTCAACGCCAACCGGGCGGTACGGGCTGTTGTTGGCGCTGGTCCATGAAAAAAGGGTGGCGACCGGGGCCAACAGCAGGCTCCTAGGGCAGCACGCGGTCGATCACCAGCTTCACATCCCTCGCTCCGACCGCCACGCCCACGACCCGACCCTCCAGATCGCCTGGCTGAGCGATCGGGTTGCCAGACGCTGAAATGCGGGCCAACAGCACCACTTCCTTGTGGTTCCCGAGCGTATTGGCGGGGTTCATGGCCATGCTGTCATCCAGGCTGAACTGCAGTGGAAACGGACCCATTGCGACGCGAGCCGCCGCCAGTGGCGGGCCGCTTTCGCCGGCGCGTGCAATCAGGTAAAGCGTGCTTTGCGCGTCGAGCCGAGGTTTGAGCGCCGTGGCCACGTCCACACTGCCAGCGACGCTGGCGAGCTGTGTGGCTGCGCCCTGACCGTCCGTGGTGGATGGCAGCTGGGTGCCCGCCGCTTGTGCCTCGGCGCCCAGCTGTGCCAGGCGCTGGGCCTCGTTGCGCATTCTCAGGATTTCTTGGGCATAGGGGGTCTCTGGCGTCATCAGCCGCTGCAGCCGATCGAGAAACTCCACCGCTCGGGCAAAGTCCCCGTTCTGGTAGGCATGGATGCCTGACAGCTCCAGCCCTTTTCTGTCGTTCGGATCGGTCTGAAGGGCCATGGTGACCAGCTCGATGGGTCTGCCCGCCAGCACCAGGTTGCTGGTCATCGCCAGCGCCTCGGCGTAGCCACTCAAAACGGCCGGTTTGGTGGGCAACAATTCGTACGTTTTCTGATACGCCTGCAGCGCCTCGGGCCAGCGTGCCATCATGGCATTGGCCGTGGCAAGTGCTTCCCAAGCCTGGCTGTCGGTCGGGTTGGCCTGGGCCCGCGCTTCAATCTGCTGGATCATCTGCAAGATGTCTGCCTCGGTCGGCTCAGCGCTCATGACGGGCTCGTTTTGTCCGTTGGCCACGGCGATCAGTGCGCCGGGGTTACCGAGCCAGACATACAGGCCAATGGCCGCCGCTGGCAGCACCGCGGCCAAGGTGAACCCCAGCCGACGGCTGGCCACAGGCGTCGCTGCACGGTCTTCGTGGGCCAACGCATCTTCTGCTGCGCGGGTCTCCAGTTCGAGCTTGCTGGCCAGGAACTGTTCTTGGGACAGCTGGGTGTTGGAAAGCTCGGCGTTGAGATCCTTCATCTGGTCGCGGTACACCGCCAGGTTGATATCGCGGCGGGCGGCTTTGCTGTGCTCGCCATTGCTGTTGCGCAACAGGTACGGCAGTACAAAAGCCAGGGCGAGGGCCACAGCGGCCGCCGCAGCGGCCCAGAAAAGGGTGATGGACCAAAACAAATTCATGGCTTATCTTCTAGCAGGCGGGCCGCAGCAGCGATCTGTTCGCTGGAAACTGGTGCACTTTTGAATGTACGACGCGCGCGCAGCGCCATGAACCAGACCAGCACACCAAAGCCCAAAAACACAAACGGACCGATCCACAAAAGATAGGTCACGGGTTTGAAGGGCGGGCGAAACAGCACGAAGTCGCCGTAGCGCGAGGTCAGGAAGCTGAGCACCTCCTGATCGGTCTTGCCGGCCTTCATCAATTCGCGAATCTCCTGGCGCATGTCGCCGGCCAGTTCAGCCGGAGAATCTGACAAGGCTTCGTTCTGGCACACCACGCAACGCAGTTCGCGCGACAGTTGGGTCAGGCGGGCTTCGATCGCCACATCGGCGAACAGCGGTTGCGCAGTCGGCGAGGCCGCGACCGGTGGGTTGGCCGGGTCGTTGGCCATCACGGGCAGAGACAAAGCCAGGAACAGGATCAGCAGACAACGCTTCATGAGGCAGGACGTCATGCGCCCAACTCCTTGAGTTTGGGCACGAACTTGTTCTGCCACACATCCAGGTCGATGGGGCCCACGTGTTTGAGCCGAACGGTACCGGTCCGGTCGATGAGGTAAGTTTCCGGGGTTCCGGTCACACCCCAGTCGATCCCCACCCGGCCAGACAAATCATCGGGCACGGCCACGTAGGGGTTGCCGGTTTGCACCAGCAGCCGCTCTGCCTCGCGGTTCTTGTCCTTCCAGTTGAGCCCCACGATGGGTGGCGCGGTTCGGCTCTCGGCCAGCGCCATCAGCAACTGGTGCTCGATCCGGCAAGACACGCACCACGGCGCCCAGACATTGAGCATCCAGACTTGACCGTTCATATCAGCGGTGCTGAAAGCCTTGTCGGCTTGGCCGACCACAGGCAAGGTGAACACGGGTGCCGCCTTGCCAATGAAGGGCGAAGGAACTTCGCGTGG
>JAABRN010000454.1 GCA_011390855.1 Hydrogenophaga sp.
CATGCCAGCTCGAGGCTGGGAAAAGCCATTGGAATCGACCGCGTGCCCCGCGCCAAGCAAGCAGTTTCAGGTCGTGCACCTCGGCCACAGTCTGATAGGTCGCAACTTACCAGCCATGCCCGAGCAACTGGCTGGTGCGGTTCGTAACCACAGCTCCCAGCTCGGTTGGACTGCAACGCTGAAGTCCCACTGGGAGCCCAATGTGCCAATCAGTGGCTTTGAGCAGGAGAATGCGCACTTGTACTACTTGGATGCGATGATGATCATCCAGAGCTGTCGGATTGCCGCATCAGTTGAACCGATCCAATTAAGCAGGCGCGAATCCGCCATCGGAGCAGGTGGCTCGCCTCGTGCAGGAGGTGGTTTGGGAGGTGGTGAGCCCCCCAAGACTGGCGTTGCTCAGAGCATGAGTCGACCTCGATGAATTCCACCCTCTGTACCATTTCTCAACTTCAAGGAACCACATGGCCAAAGGCATGATTCTGGCGGCAGGCCAGGGAACGCGCGTCCGCCCACTCACACAGAAGACCCCGAAGCCCATGGTCCCCATTCTCGGCAAACCGGTGCTTGAGTACCTGATTGAGCACCTGGAGCGCCACGGCATTCGCGAGATCATGGTCAATGTGGCCTTCAATCACTACAAGATCGAGAACTACTTCGGTGATGGCCGGCGCTGGGGGGTCGAAATCGGCTACTCCTACGAGGGCGCCCGCGAACACGGCGACATCGTTCCTCGCGCCATGGGCTCGGCAGGAGGTATGCGCAAGATCCAAGATTTCGGCGGCTTCTTCGATGAAACGACGCTGGTGATGTGTGGTGACGCGATCGTCGATCTGGACATTGGTGCCGCGCTGGCAGAGCACCGGCACAAGCAAGCACTGGCCAGCGTCGTCACCCTTGACGTGCCTCGCGACCAGGTTCAGAACTACGGCGTGGTGGTGGCCGACGAGCGGGGTCGTGTGCAATCCTTCCAGGAAAAACCAAGCCCCGAAGAGGCACTGTCCACCGCTGCGAGCACCGGCATCTACATCTTTGAACCGGCGGTGATCGATCTGGTTCCTTCGGGTCGCCCGTTCGATATCGGCAGCGAGTTGTTCCCGATGCTGGTCGAGCGTGACCTGCCCTTTTTCGCCCAGAAGCGTTTCTTCAACTGGATCGACATTGGCCGCCTCTCCGACTACTGGATGGTGCTGCAAAGGGTGCTGCGCGGAGAGATCGCCCAGATGGAAATGCCGGGCAAGCAGGTCCGGCCGGGCGTCTGGGTCGGCCTGAACACCTCCATCGACTGGGACACGGTGCAGATCGACGGCCCTGTCTTCATTGGTTCGGGTACCCGCATCGAAGCCGGTGCCCGGGTCGTAGGCCCATCCTGGATCGGGCACGGGAGCCACCTGCGCAGTGGCTCCATGGTCGAGCGCAGCGTGCTGTTCGAGTACACCCGTATCGGCGTCGGTCAGACCGCGAGCGAATGCATCATGTCGGCGCAGTACAGCGTCGACCGGCACGGTGAGACGCTTTACGTGGGTGATGAAGATGCACCGATCACCTGGGGGGATGCTCGCGCCTGATGCGCAGACGAGTAGCGGCGCTACAAATGTGAGGATGAGCACAGCTGGTGTCGCAAGAGGCCGCTCAACTGCCCGAGTCAGGCTCTGAAACCCAACCGACCCCTATACTGCCAGCCCATGGTCCTGTCGAAGCGTCCTCCCCGATCCATACTCAAGCGCCGAGGCAGCATTTCCACTGCGGTCCAGACCTTGCTGGATTTGGTCGCGGTTGCGGGACTGACTGTGCTGCTGCTTGGCCAGCAGATCGGAGGAATGACGGCGGAGTACTCGGTGCTGCTGCTCCTGCTGACCATGGGCATGCTGTTCACTTACGACCAGTTTGGCGTCTACCGCAGCAACAGCAGCTTTGCTCGCAAGGCCTTGACCCTACTCAAGGCTTGGTCACTCGCTTTTGGCTTCCTTTTGGCGGTCGGTTTCGCGACGAAACAGACCGACACCTTTTCCCGCCTGTTGCTCGGGCAGTTGTATGTGGCCGGCTATCTGCTACAGGTCTTGCTTCAGTACCTCAGCCGCGTGGTGCAGACGCGTGTCATGCGCCACGCGGTACCGGCCGAGAACGTCCTGATCGTGGGCACCGGCAAACTCGCGAGCTACCTGCAGCACAAAATATCGGGCAACCACTGGCTGAACCAGAACGTCGTGGGCTGCCTGGAGCTGCCATCTGCAGCCAAAAATCCCGCCGGGAAGAATGGTGCCACTCTCTACGAAACTTCAGACTTCAGCACCCTCACCGACCCCAACATCATCGGCTCTCTGGACGAAATGCTGTCCATGATCGACCTTCACGATGTGCGCACCGTCTATTTCGCCATTCCCCTGAGCGAGTCCGAGCTCATCGAGGACATGTACTTCCGGTTGCTGGACCGCCATGTGGCTGTGCACTGGGTGCCAGACATCTTCTCATTGCTGCTGGTCAATCACAGCGTGCGAGAGATG
>JAABRN010000455.1 GCA_011390855.1 Hydrogenophaga sp.
GGGTGGGAGCGTTTCTGCGTAAAACCAGCTTGGACGAACTGCCCCAGCTCCTCAACGTGCTCGGGGGCAGCATGTCATTAGTGGGACCACGCCCCCACGCCGTTCAACACGATGCAGAGTACTCCCAGCGCATCGACAGCTACTTCGCGCGCCACAACATCAAACCTGGCATCACTGGCCTGGCTCAGGTGCGCGGCTTCCGCGGTGAAACCACCAATATTGAGCAGATGCAGCAGCGCGTAGAGGCTGACATCGAATACATCAACAACTGGTCGCTTTGGCTTGACTTCACCATACTGTTGCGAACGATAGGCGCATTGACTGGCAGAAGTGCTTATTGAACTGCAGTCAAGACCAGTTGATACCGCTGTCCTCAGCGGCATTGCGATTCGTCACGCTAAGATATTCTGTGATTCGACGGTAGAAGCATCACATAAAGGTGCGGGTCGTACGCACCCAATATTTGCCTAACCTGAACACAGGCAGTCAAAGTTACCATCTTGAATTCCCACGTGTCTCTCATCGTTCTCGGACGCTACGAATTGGTCGCTATCAAGCCCTGTAAGGGCTCGATGTACCGCGAAAACTTCCAGGGTCTCGACATTCAAAAGTCTGATTTCCACAAGCGACTGCAGGTCTTGGGTCCAGCACGGTCGGCCGACAGCGCTGGGAGCGCGGATGCACCTCGACCACAGAGACAGAAAGCCGATCATCACGATCGGCACTTGTTCGCGCCACCGAATGGCCCGATGGGCACTCGCGAGCCTGCGCCTCGCATGGGAGAAACCGCGCGTCCCCTTTTTGACCACGCACCTGAGATCCGTCATCAGTTGGAGAGCAGCCGTTGCGCCTTGGGTCGGCTTTCCGTATCTGACCAAGGTTGCAATCCATGAAGTCGCAAAGGTCGAGGGGCACTGTGTCCTGATGCAGCAAGTTACCTTTTCCCAGACTGTCAAACCTGACCGTCCGATCACAGTGCTTGGCGGCCATATTGGCTTGAGTGCCGCTGTGCGGAGCTGCATTTGCATCAGCCAGAATGCGCTGCTCAGGGTCAGTGTCGATTTGCTTTTGGACATGTCGGAAAATGCCACTGCCGTTGGGGTTCCTGAGCGGATCACACCTCGCCTCTCAGATCTCTCTTTAGGAGCACAGCCATGATTCCAAGGCCAGTCGAGGACCTACTCGCAACGCTCGGCCCGATCGTTGTCATCAATCTGCCGTTTCGGGCAGATCGGCGTTCCGAGTTTGCTACTCAGCTGCATCGCATCGGGTTGTCATTCGATCATCCTCAGGTCAAAATTTTCGACGCAGTTCGGCCGGACGCGCCCGATGGCTTTCCATCCGTCGGGGCACGAGGCTGCTTTTTTAGCCATCTTGGGATCCTGCGCGAGGCGGTGGCGACAGGGCAAGATCGAATCTTGATTTGTGAGGATGATCTCGACTTCACGCCCAACAGCCTTGCCAGTTTTCCGGATCTGATGGCACGTCTGAAAACAGATGACTGGAGTCTCTTCTATGGCGGATACGGTGAAACGCCCCTCGGCAAGAAAACCGCCCCAGGCATCCTTCTGTTGGATTCCGATCAAGGGGTTTCATGCTCCCACTTCTATGCTGTTCGTGGCAGCGCCATCGCCGATTTGAAGAACTACCTTGAGGCAATGCTTTTACGCCCTCCTGGCGACCCAAAAGGGGGACCAATGCACTACGACGGAGCTTTGTCGTGGTTCCGCAAGGAACATCCTCATCACATCACGCTTGCCGCTGCCCCGCCCATCGGCGTCCAGCGCTCGTCGCGGACTGACATTCACGAGCTGCGCTGGTTCGACCGCTGGCCAATCGCGCGTTCCCTGGCAGGTCTTGGTCGGCGTGCCCGCGCCAAGTGGATGAGCTCGTGACGGTCCGTTCCCCCACCCCAATGCTTTGTTTGGAGTTCGTCGCGGGCGATGCCATGTCGGTCAGCCATGAACCACCTGCTTATTTAAAGGGGCTGAACGGGGGCCACATCCGGTTTGAGTCCCACGTTTCCGGGGGCGCTGGGTGGGCAAAGATCGGCTGGACCATCCTGCGCACCGTTTTTTCCCGGGCGCCCGATCTAGTGCTGTCATGTGAATACCGTCGAGCCTTTCTGGTCAATCTCGCACTTATCCTGACCCGCAGCCGCGCGCCGCACATCGTCTTGGGCATGAATTTGTCGGCCAAACCGATCGTCTCACGCCACCGAATGCTACAAGGACTGATCGACCGGGTATTCGCCCGATCCACCGCCATCGTCGTCCACTCCACCATGGAGGCAAAACTGTTTGCTCGACTCCACAATCTACCAGTCGAGCGGTTTGCGTTCAGCCATTGGGGTTTTGATCTTCCATCGGATGGTGCTGGGCGCTTCGACGCCGAGGCAAAACCCTACTTCTGCATGATCGGTCGCAACAATCGCGACGTGGATACGTTCGCCGTAGCGATCCGCAAAGCAGGCGTTCGCGGAATCG
>JAABRN010000456.1 GCA_011390855.1 Hydrogenophaga sp.
GGCAATACCGGCGCCGCATGGCCGAGCGACAGGCTTCCATGCGCGAGCGCGCAGAGGTGGTGGCCGAGCTGGAACAGCGCATCGCCACCCGCACCGCCGAGCTTACCGCCGCCAACGATGCAGCGGTGCAAACAGGCAAGCTCGCCCTGCTGGGCCAGATGGCCGCCGGCATCAGCCACGAAATTTCGCAACCGCTCACGGCGTTGCGCACGCTGGCCGACAACGCGGGCAAATTCCTTGAACGGCAGGACGCCGGCAATGCAGGCAACAACTTGCGGTTGATTGGTGAGCTGTGCACGCGCATGGGCAGCATCGTGGGCGAGCTCAAGGCCTTCGCGCGCAAAGAGCCCGCCCGCCTGCAACCGGTCTCGCTCAAACATGTGATCGGCAGC
Organism: Hydrogenophaga sp.; assembly: GCA_011390855.1. Classification (GTDB taxonomy): domain Bacteria; phylum Pseudomonadota; class Gammaproteobacteria; order Burkholderiales; family Burkholderiaceae_C; genus Hydrogenophaga. Next base: position 393 of record JAABRN010000456.1, read on the forward strand.
TCGCTGATGCTGATCGAACCCTTGCGGCACGCATCCGGCACGCGCATCGTCCGCGACGACACCGATATGCAGGTGATGGGCGACCCGATCCGGCTGGAGCAGGTGCTGGTGAACCTGTTGCGCAACGGCATCGATGCCATGGAAGCCCAGCGCGAACGAATGCTGGAGATTCGCGTGCATGCCACCGCCGATGGCCAGGTGTGCATGTCGGTGCAGGACCATGGCCCCGGCCTCACTCCAGACGTGCAGGAACACCTGTTCGAGCCCTTCTTCACCACCAAACCCAGTGGCAAAGGGCTGGGTCTGGGCCTGGCCTTGTCCAAGGCCATCATTCGTGAAATGGGCGGGCGCATCGAAGCCGTCAACACCCTGCCCGGCGCCCGGTTCAACCTCATCCTGCGACCGGCACCTCCAATGCCTGATCTCCATGCACGTCCTGCTGATTGAAGACGATCCGACCGTGATGCTGGGTGCCGTGCAGGCATTTCAGCTCGCCGACATACCCGTGGCACAGGCCACGACGGTAGAGGCCGCCATGCAGCTGTGCACCCGCGAATGCCCGGCCGCTGTGCTGACCGATGTCTGCCTGCCGGACGAAGACGGTTTCGAGCTGCTCAGGCGCGTTCGCGCGCTGGACGCCGAAGTGCCCGTGATCCTCATGACGGGGCACGGCGACATCCGCATGGCGGTGGAGGCCATGCACCTGGGTGCCTACGATTTTCTGGAGAAGCCGTTCTCATCCGAGCGACTGGTGGATGTGATGCGCCGTGCGCTGGAGAAGCGCCGCCTCGTGCTGGACAACCGGCGCCTTCAGGCCTTGGTGGACTCACGGCACGAACACGGTCTGGTGGGGCAGACGCCCGGCATGATCGAAGCGCAGCGGCGCATTGCAGCCCTGGCGCCGACGCAGGTCGACGTGTTGGTACGCGGTGAAACCGGCACCGGCAAAGAGGTGGTGGCACGAGCCATTCACGAAGCCTCGGGACGTACCGGCCCTTTCGTGGCGATCAACTGCGGCGCACTGCCCGAATCGATTTTTGAGAGCGAGATGTTTGGCCACGAAGCGGGTGCCTTCACCGGTGCGTCGCGCAAGCGCGTGGGCAAGCTGGAGTACGCCAAAGGCGGAACCGTGTTTCTCGATGAGATTGAAAGCCTGCCCATGACGCAGCAGGTGAAGTTGCTTCGGGTGCTGCAGGAACGCGCCATCGAGCGCCTGGGTGGCAACGAAAGCCACCGCATCGACTGCCGCTTTGTGGCAGCAGCCAAGGAGGACCTCAAGGCGCTGTCAGATGCCGGGCAGTTCCGCGCCGATCTCTACTACCGCCTGCACGTGGCCAGCATCGAACTGCCACCGCTGCGCGAGCGGCGCGACGATATCCCCTTGCTCATGGCGCACTGTCTGCGCCTCTCGGCCGAGCGCTACCAGACCGAACCGCCCCAGCTCTCTCCGGCCCAGATGGCGCAATGGATGGCCCACCCCTGGCCCGGCAATGTGCGCGAACTGCGCAACGTGGCCGACCGTCTGTGCCTGGGCCTGGAGCCGGATACCCAGGTCCAGGCCGACGGTCCAGCGCCGGCGTCGTCACTGAATCAGCAGGTCGACGGCTTCGAGCGCCAGTTGCTGGTGCACGCCTTGACCCGTTGCCAGGGCAGCGTGGCCGCAGCGGCAGAGCACCTGCAGACACCGCGCAAGACGCTGTACGACAAGCTGACGAGGCACACGATTGATCCGGCAGATTTCCGGTGAAGGCGAGCAACGGTGGCCACTGTGCGAACACCCGCACAACCAGATCCGATCATTCTGGAAACCCGCACACGGCCGAACGCCTCCTGCAACAAAATCAACGACTTGGGCGAGACCTCTCACTGGCAGGCAAGTTGCTATCAGATACATGACCCCGCGACCGACGGTGGCGAGGTTGCATCAATCCTCAACTGGAGACAACATGAAAAAGTTACGAGCCTTCACGACCGCCTGTGCCCTGGTGGTCGCCTCAAGCACCGCCCTGATCACGGGCGCTGCGGTGGCCCAGCAGCAGCAGTTCATCAACGTGCTGACCGGCGGCCAGAGTGGCGTCTACTACCCCATG
>JAABRN010000457.1 GCA_011390855.1 Hydrogenophaga sp.
TACTCGTCGGTGGCCCAGCTCGGTTACATCGTGCTCGCGTTCAGCCTGCTCAGTCCCGCAGGCCTGACCGCCTCCATCGTGCACCTGTTCAACCACGGCCTCATCAAGGGTGCGCTGTTCATGGCCGTCGGCACTCTGGTTTTTCGAACGGGGAGTTCGCGTCTGGACGATCTGGCCGGTATCGGCAAGACCATGCCGCTGACCACCCTGGCTTTCTGCCTCGCAGGCGTGTCGCTCATCGGCGTCCCTCTCACCGCGGGCTTCATCAGCAAGTGGTACCTGATCACGGCAGTGCTTGAACATGGCGCGCTGGGCTGGATGCTGCTGGTCGCCATTCTGGTGAGTTCCCTGATGGCGGTCGTGTACGTGTGGAAAGTCGTGGAAGTGGCCTACTTCCGGAACGCGCCCGCTGACGCGGCTGGCGGCAACGCCAGCCACCGAAGTGAAGCCCCGCTGGGCATGTTGATCGTGCTGTGGCTGGTGGTGGCTGCCAACTTCTGGTTTGGCCTGGACACCAGCCTTCCTCTGGGCCTGGCCAACATGGAAACCACGCTTCTGCTGGGAGGCCAGCGATGAGTGAATCCACCATGATCTTGCTGAGCCTGCTGGTTCCCCTGCTGGGGTCCGTGGGCATTGCCTTGACAGGCCGCTCTCCCCTGCTGCGCGATGGCTTCATGATCGCATCGGCCGTGCTCGTCTTCGGCTGTGTACTCAGCCTGTTGCCGGCGGTGCAGGCGGGGGGCCGACCTGAAGCCCATCTGCTGACCGTGATGCCCGGCCTGGACCTGGCCTTCAGCGTGGAGCCGCTGGGCATGATCTTCGCCTTGGTGGCGTCGGGTCTCTGGATCCTGACATCCATTTACGCCATCGGCTACATGCGCGGTGCAGGTGAGAAAAACCAGACGCGCTTCTACGCCTGCTTCTCCATTGCCATCTTCGCCGCCATCGGCATCGCCTTCGCGCAGAACATGTTCACGCTGTTCATCCTGTACGAAGTGCTGTCGCTGTCGACCTATCCGCTGGTTGCCCACAAGGGCACCGAAGAGGCCAAAAGAGGCGCCCGAATCTACCTGGGTATCTTGCTCGGCACCTCGATCGGTCTGCTGCTGCCGGCCATGATCGCCACCTGGTGGCTGACCGGCACCCTGGAATTCCAGCCCGGCGGCATCATGCAAGGGCAGGTCGGTCAGACCGTTGGATCCCTTTTGCTGCTGCTTTACATGTTCGGCATAGGCAAGGCCGCTCTCATGCCATTTCACCGCTGGCTGCCTTCCGCCATGGTGGCTCCAACGCCTGTGAGCGCACTGCTGCATGCGGTGGCTGTGGTCAAGGCCGGTGTGTTCTCGGTGCTCAAGGTCAGCACCTACCTGTTTGGTCTGGACTACCTGGAGAGCCTTTGGGCCAGTGACCTGGTCATGTGGGTCGCGGCTTTCACCTTGCTCTCGGCCTCGATCGTGGCCCTCCAGAAAAGCAACCTCAAGGCGCGGCTGGCCTACTCCACTGTCAGCCAGTTGTCCTATATCGTGCTGGCCGCCATGCTGGCCAACCAGCTCGCCGTGGTGGGCGGCGGCATGCACATCGTCATGCACGCCTTCGGCAAGATCACGCTCTTTTTCTGCGCGGGCGCCATCTACGTGGCCGCGCACAAGACCGAGATCCACGAAATGGACGGACTGGGCCGCAAGATGCCCATCACCATGTTTGCCTTCCTGCTCGGCGCCCTGTCGGTCATCGGTGCGCCACCACTGGGTGGCCTGTGGAGCAAGTGGCACATCCTGCTCGGATCGATTGACGCAGGCCATGCCATCATGGTCGGCGTGTTGCTGATCAGCACGCTCCTCAATATTGCCTACTTGCTGCCACCGGTGGTGCGCGCTTTCCTGTTGCCGCCGCCCAAGGGCACCTCCCCCGGCATCGAGGAAGCACCCCTGATGTGCCTGATCCCGCTGTCACTGACAGCACTCGGTGCGCTGCTGCTGTTCTTCCTGGCCGATCCGGTCCGGAACCTGATGTGGTCTGTTTTTGCGGGAGCTGGCTCATGACGCAACCATCCAACCTGACCAGCCACCGCGACGCCAACGGGGCCGCCCAGGTGGCGCCCGATGGGGAAGTGAGCCGCCTCGGCCGGTTTCTGGAGGGTATGGTGCAGCGCTCGCGTCTGCTCAGCCGGATCATGCTGGCGATCATGGCGGCGCTGGTGATCGCCAACATCATCTACCCCGCAGGCTATGACCGCTTTTTCTGGGAAACCCTGGGCGGCGCAGGTGCCATCTATGGGCTTTTTTCCTGTTTCGTGATCGTGGTGGTGTCCAAATTTTTGGGCTACAAGTTGCTGTACCGGCCAGAAGACTATTTCGACAACGAGCGCGAGGGAAACGACTTGATCGGTGATCCAAAGGGCCGGGAGGCTGGGCATGACTGAAGCCACGATGTTTGCTGGCGGCTTCTGGCTTCACCCCTCGGTGTTGCTGATCGTCGGTG
>JAABRN010000458.1 GCA_011390855.1 Hydrogenophaga sp.
CACCACGGTGCCACCCGCGCTCAGCGCTGCGTCAGCCACCACACCCATCAGGCCCTTTTGGGTACCGCCGTACACCAGCGTGAGGCCACGGCGGGCGATGGCGGTGCCCAGGGATTGCGCTGCTTCTGCGTAGATGGGTGCGTGACCGAAGTTGGAGCCGCAGAACACGGCCACGCTGCGCAAGGGTGGGCTCATGATGGTTTCCGGTGCCTGGGGTGTGGGTGGATCTTCATGCCATCACCACATCGCTCTTGCGCTGCGCCCAGCCGGTCATGCGACCTTCGATGAACGAAGACACGCCGTAGAGCATCACCCCCATCACCGCCAGAATGACCAGCCCGGCAAACACCAGGGGCACGTCGAAGTTGCCGCTGGCGATCATCATCACGTTGCCGATGCCCCGATTGGCCGCCACGGTTTCAGACAGCACCGTGCCCACAAAGGCGAGCGTGATGGCGATCTTGAGCGAAGCGAACAAATACGGCAAGGCGCGCGGCAGGCCCACATTCCACAGGATGTCCCGCTTGCGGGCACCCAGCACGCGCAGCACGTCTTCCAGCTCGGGCTCGGTGTTGGCCAGGCCGGTGGCCACGTTGACCACCACCGGGAAGATGCTGATGACCATGGAGGTGAGCACCGCTGGCACCGTGCCGGCGCCGAACCACACCACGAAGATCGGCACCACCGCCACCTTCGGGATGCTGGAGAACCCCACCAGCAGCGGGTAGGCCACGTCGTAGGCCAGCTTGGACGAGCCAATCACCACCCCGATGACGATACCCACCGTCACACCCAGTGCGAAGCCGGTGAGCGTGGTGTAGAGCGTCTGCACCGTGTGCGGCCACAACAGCGGAAACTTCTCCCACAGCACCATGGCAATCTGGCTGGGTCGCGGCAGGATCAGGTCTGACACACCGGTGGCCAGGCACATCAGTTCCCAAATCAGGAAGAACCCCAACAGGGTCATGGCCGACAGCATGCGTTGACGGGTCTTGCCACTCATGGCGTCAAAGGTGCTCATGCCGAGGCTCCTGCTTCAATGGTTTCGGTGTCGGAGGGGGAGCGCGCGTGGGCGATGCGCATGCGCAGATCCTGCACCAGCGTGGCGAACTCGGGCGAGTAGCTGCTCTCCAGCGTGCGTGGCCGGGCGAACGGCACTTCGCGTTCTTCAAGAATGCGCCCGGGTCTTGAACTCATCACGCAAATGCGGTTGGCCAGATAGGCGGATTCGCGCAGGTCGTGCGTCACCAGCAGCACGGTGGGACGCTGCCGTATCCACAGGGCCTGCATGATGTCCCAGAGTTCTTCGCGGGTGAACTGGTCCAGCGCGCCAAAGGGTTCGTCCAGCAACAGCAGTTGCGGCTCGTGCACCAGTGCCCGGCACAGCGAAGCGCGTTGCAACATGCCACCCGACAACTGCCAGGGCCGCTTGTCGCCAAAGCCTTTGAGGCCCACCTGAGCCAGCAGGGCTTCGGCCCGGTCGGCGTATTCGCCTTTCTTCTTTTTGGCGTAGTCCTGGCGGAACGGGTCCACGATCTTCAACGGGATCATCACGTTCTCACGGATGGTCAGCCACGGGAGCATGGTCGGGTTCTGGAACGCCAGACCAATGCGCACACGCTGTCCGCCGCGAGAGGTGCCATCGGCCGCCGCCACCTCGCGACGCGCCACCAGCACACCGCCGGAACTGGGCTTGAGCAGACCGCCCACCAGCTTGAGGATGGTGGACTTGCCGCAGCCGCTGGGCCCGACCAGTGCCACAAAGTCGCCCTGCTCGATGCGCAGGTCGGTGTTGGAGAGCGCCACCGTGCCGCCACCGTAGCGCAGCGTGACGTCAGAGAGTTGGATGAAAGGATCGTTCAAGGGGAGGCCTCTGGTTCCATGTTCACAATCGCAGCCACTGGCCCGCCGCCCGGCGGTCCCTGGTGCTCAGCGCCGCCGGAGACGTACAGCGCGGTGCAGCCGGCCACGCTGGCCAGCACCCCGCCCACCGCCGCGCGTGCATGGCGCGTGGCGTTGATGTCGGAGTCGTTCAGCATGGTGTGGCGTTCGCCGCGCACCTGGCCGCTGGGGCTGGCTTCGGCCTTGGCCAGCAGGTTCACCAGCCGTGCCGATGCGGGGTCGCCATCGATGCCAAAGGCGTCAGCCAGCAGCCGCCGCACACTGGTGGCGTCCACCGCGTCCTGCATCACGGTGTGGGCAATGCGGCAAGCTGAGGCAGCGCCTTCGGCTTCGCCCAGCACGATCACCACATTGCCCTCCAGCTCGATGCCGGCCGACACCGAGGCCCGCGCTGAGTACAGTGACCAGTCAGACAGCACCGCCGCGTCGTTGACCGATTCGCGGGCCACCTCGCCCAGCGCGACCGCCACGCCCAGCGCCGAGGCGCCACGCGAGTAGCCCATGGACTCGTAGGTTTCATGCGTCACGGGTGCGGCACCACGGCGCAAGGCATCGTTCACCTTGT
>JAABRN010000459.1 GCA_011390855.1 Hydrogenophaga sp.
CGGCCACATGGACACCTTGTCGGTTCGCATGGGCCAGGTGTCACTGGGGCGGGTCTCACGCAGTTCCAGGTGTGAGCACCCCAGTGCCTTGGCCCGGTTCACGGCTTGCTCCAGCAGTTGCTCGCGGGCTGCTTCATCGTCTGCCAACACGCCGCCGTAGTTCAGGAAGGGCATCGACACCATGAAGTTGCCGAAGAGCGAACTCGTGACCTGTACCAGCGGGAGCACACCCACCACTTGGCCGTCTCGCTTTGCCAGCAGGTGATGGCTCTGGTGGCCGAATGCCTTGAAGCAAACGCCTCGCCACCCACTGAGGTGGTAGCTGGTGGCGTCGGGGTGCTGTTGCACATACCGGTCCCAACTGTCGGCTTCTGCATCGGTCAGCAGTGCCACCTGCACCGGCGTGAGCGTCATTGACGACGGGGTTGCAAGCTCTACCGCTTCGGCGATGGCCGGGCAGGCGGGCTGGGGATGCAATGGTGATGCTTGCCGCTTGATCTCATCGATCAAGGATTGCTCCTGCAGGCTCAGCGCGCCGCGCTGCAGGAGAAGCAAATGGATGTCTTCACCGTTCGCCTTTGCGGCCCCTATCGCTCGCGAGAGTCCTTTTCCTTCAGCCCGCAGCCGTTGCAACGTTTCACGCAAACCCGAAGGGTCACCTGGGTTCGAATCAGCGGCAGGGCGGTCGGGAAGTTGCAGCTGGTTCATGAGGGCGACGTGGAACGCTGCAGTTTCGCACGCAAGGCTTGGCAGGCAATGTGCGTTGCCGCACAAAGCACCTGTTTCCTTGCCACCTACAATCCTTGTTGGTCATCTTTTCGGGTGGCCTCTCGTCAGCGGGCAGGGTGATCGCAGTCATCGAACCGTTCAAGCAGACTGCATGAGCCAGATGATCAAGACCCTGCTTTTTTCCACGCTGTATCCCAGCAGCGCCAGGCCGGTGCACGGCATCTTTGTCGAGACCCGCCTGCGTGAGTTGCTCAAGAGCGGACGCGTTCAAACACAGGTGGTCGCGCCGGTGCCCTGGTTCCCGTCACAGCACCCGAAGTTCGGGGCTTGGGCGCGCATGGCGGCCACCCCCGCGCAAGAGTTTCGCAACGGTGTGCAGGTGCACCACCCGCGCTATGTGTTGCCACCCAAGGTGGGCCAGAACATCGCACCTTATGTGCTGGCCGCTGGTGCAATGCCCACCATCCGCAAGCTCATGCGCGATGGTTTCGACTTCGATGTCATCGACGCTCATTTTTTCTACCCTGACGGTGTGGCCGCTTCCATCATCGCGCGCAAGCTGGACAAGCCGTTCGTGTGCACCGCCCGGGGCTCCGACATCACCCTCTACCGCCAGTTCGCCACGCCCAACCGGTTGATTCGAAAGACGCTGGCGGCCTCCAGCGCCAACATCGGGGTATGCACCGATCTGGTGGACCAGATGATCGAGCTCGGCGCCGACCCGGCCACGAGCCATACCTTGCGCAACGGCGTTGATCTGGTGCGTTTCACGGTGATGGACCGCGTCGAGGCGCGTCGCCAATTGGGGCTGCCTGCGCAGGGTCTGGTGCTGGTGTCGGTGGGGCATCTGGTGGAGGTCAAAGGCCATCACCTGGTGATCGAGCTGCTGTCGCGGCTTCCTGTGACCTCGCGGCTGGTTATCGTGGGCTCGGGCGTCTGGCTCGAACGACTGCAGGCGCAGGCAGTCTCGCTCGGTGTGCAGGACCGCGTGACCTTCGCCGGCCTGCAGCCCAACGAACGCCTGAAGACCTGGTACAGCGCCGCCGACGCGCTGGTGCTGGCGTCCAGCCGTGAGGGTTGGGCCAATGTGCTGCTGGAGGCCATGGCCTGTGGCACGCCGGTGGTGGCCACGCGGGTCAACGGCACGCCCGAGGTGGTGGCCAGCCCGCAGGCGGGCCGCCTGGCCAACGTGCGCGATGCGCACCACCTGCACCAGGCGCTGACGGAACTGCTCGCCAGCCATCCCACCCAGGCCCAGGTGCGCGCCTACGCCGAAGGCTTTTCCTGGGATGACACGACGCTCCGGCAATGCGAGTTGTTTTCTTCCATCATCGATTCGAAGTCCTGAGGCCAAGCGCATGGATGTCTCCGCTGTTGTGCTGTCGTTCAACTCCATCCGCTACATCGACAAATGCGTTCGCAGCCTGCTGCACAGCCGCGACGCCTGTGGGCT
>JAABRN010000460.1 GCA_011390855.1 Hydrogenophaga sp.
GCAGAACGCCGTGATGTCGGCGATGGTGAAGCGCTCGCCCGCCACCCAGGGCTGGCTTTGCAGCTCGGCGTCGAGCCAGGTCGCTGACTCAATGAACTTGTGGCTTTGGGACTGCCCGAAGTCGGAAAACTGCGGCTGCTCCAGCACCGCCAGGCCAGGGTGGGAATGCCGGATGCAATTGGCTGCCGGCAGCATCAGGTGCCATTCCATGCGACGGTCGGCCATCTCGATGAATGCGCGCTCTTCGGCATCGACACCCATCAGGTTGGGCTCGGGGTACAGCGACTCCATGTAGGTGCAGATGGCGCGCGATTCGGTGAGCACCCGGCCGTCGTCGAGTTCCAACGCCGGCACGCGTGAGAGTGGGCTCTTGGCCCGGTAGGTGTCGGTCTTGTGTTCCTGCACATTGAGGTCGATCTGCACCAGCTCCAGACCATTGACCTGTTTTTCAACAAGGAACATCAGCACACGGCGCGGATTGGGCGCCCGGGAGGCAACGTAGAGCTTCATGCGGCAAGTCGTTCAGTTGTCATCCCGCATGGTAGTCAGACCTGATGCAACTGTGGGGAAAACCGGTGTCGCCTGCGCGAAACGGCAGGCAACCACCGTTAACCCTTGGCGGCTTCGAGCAGGTCGCGCGTGCGCAGGGCCTCGCGCCTGGCGGCCTCGGCAAAATCGTCCCCTCCCGAGGCATACAGGATGGCGCGCGAAGAGTTGACGATGATGGGGCCCGTGGTCGTGATGCCATCCGTGCGCAAGCCGGCACGCACCGTGGCCACCGCGTCACCGCCCTGTGCGCCCACGCCAGGAATCAGCAGCGGCAACGTGGGCGCGAGCGCCCGCACACGCTCGATCTCCGCCGGGTAGGTAGCGCCCACCACCAGACCCAGTTGGCCGTTGAGGTTCCACGGGCCTTGTGCCAGGCGCGCCACGTGTTCGTAGAGCAGGGGCTGACCTTCCACCGACGCCAGGCGCTGGTTCTGCAGATCGTCGCCACCGGGGTTGGAAGTGCGGCACAGCAGGAAGGCGCCCTTGCCGTGGTGCTTCAGGTAAGGCTGCACCGAATCAAAGCCCATGAAAGGCGAAAGCGTGACCGCGTCGGCACCGTAGCGCTCAAAGGCTTCAATGGCGTACTGCTCGGCGGTACTGCCGATGTCACCGCGCTTGGCGTCCAGGATCACCGGCACCTGGGGGGCGACGGCACGCATGTGTGCCATCAGTCGTTCGAGTTGTTCTTCGGCGCGGTGGGCGGCGAAGTAGGCGATCTGGGGCTTGAAGGCGATGGCGGTGTCGGCCGTGGCTTCGACGATGGCGGCGCAGAAGTCGTAGATGCGGCTGGCGTCGCCCTTCATGCGAGCGGGAAATTTCGCCGGGTCGGGGTCCAGGCCCACGCAGAGCAATGAACGGTTCTGGCGCTCGGCGCCGCGCAGCATGTCGAGGAAAGTCATGCGGCGATTTTACGAGGGGGTTCAGCCGCGCAATTGGCGGCGACACAGCCCGGTTCGTTTCTTCATCTACGATCACCGGATGCACGCCATCTCCCGCCAGCAACTCACCCTGCTCATCCTGATCACGCTGGTGTGGGGCATCAACTGGCCCATCATGAAGCTGGGTGTGACAGGCTTCCCGCCGCTCACGTTTCGCGGCATGTCTATGTGGATTGGCCTGCCGGTGCTGGGCGCCGTGCTGCTGTGGCGACGCACTCCGTTCCGCATTGAGCGGGCGCACTGGCCCGAACTGGCGGTGCTCACGGTCTTCAACATGCTGGTGTGGCACACGCTGGCCATCCTGGCGATCCAGACGCTTTCCAGCGGCCGTGCAGCCATTCTGGGCTACACCATGCCGGTGTTCTCGGCCGTGATCGGTGCCTGGTGGTTCAGCCAGCGTCTGCCTGGCAGGGCCTGGGGCGGCGTGGGCGCCGCCGCGCTGGGTGTGGTGCTGCTGCTGTGGCACGAGATGACACAGCTCACCGGCAGGCCAGCCGGTGTGTTCATGATGCTGGTGGCCGCCGCCGCCTGGTCAGTGGGCACCCAGCTGATGCGCCGCACAAAGATCCCCCACCCCACGCTGGCGCTGTCGTTCTGGATGACGCTGTTCACCGCCCTGTGGACGACCGCACTGGCCGTGATCTTCGAGCGCGAAGCCTGGGCCATGCCGACGCCCACTGTCTGGGCGGCCATCGGGTACAACGCCTTGGGGGTGTTCGCCTTTGCTCAGGTCGCGTGGCTGATGATGGCGCGCGACCTGCCCCCCATCGCATCCACCTTGTCGGTCATGTTCATTCCCGTGCTGGGCGTGTTCAGTGGCGCCTGGTGGCTGGGGGAAGTGCTGCACTGGCAGGACTGGGCTGCGGTGGCGCTGGTGATGGTGGCGATTGCGAGTGTGCTTTTGCCGAAGAGGTAGCGCCCCACCGCTGGGTTTTCACTCCCTCGCCCCAT
>JAABRN010000461.1 GCA_011390855.1 Hydrogenophaga sp.
CTCGTGAACGAGAGAGAACGAAGCCCCATTTTTTGCGACCGATTCCAGTCGATTTTGAAGTTGAGCGGGCATCAGGGGAACATCGCCTTCACTGGCTCCATTGACCGTCAGTTCGATGACCTCGATGGCATCGCTATCGTCGTGACGACGCTGTTCTCGCTCAGCCTGCACGAGTTCCTGCAACTTGTTGCGAGCCCCGCTGATGGTGAAACCCTGGTCGTACAAAAGCTCTCTAATCCGCCGGATCATGAGCACCTCGTGGTGCTGGTAGTAGCGACGATTGCCGCGGCGCTTCATGGGACGGAGTTGCGTGAACTCCTGCTCCCAATATCTGAGCACGTGCGGTTTGACGCCGCACAGATCCCCCACTTCGCCAATGGTGAAATAGCGTTTGGCTGGAATAGGAGGGAGCGTTTTTTCCATGAAAATCAAGGCGGTACAGACCGAACCTTGAAATTTACTCTAACACAGCCCATCGTGTGCAGAGGAAGGCAAAAATGTCCGGAAAGTGTTGCAAACGGCATGCTGCGCCCACTTTTCGATGGAAACTCTTGCCTCTTTTGGATGAATGAACCCACCGAAGGGCCTATTTGCCCTGAAAAAACCTGAAGTCTATCGGTTTACCCACCGATGACGGCGGTCTGTACCTGTTCCTTCAATTTTGGACTGGCGTGAAATGTAACCACTCTGCGCGCGTCGATCTTCACCGGCTCACCTGTGCGCGGATTGCGTCCCGGACGAGGAGCCTTGGTTCGGATCTGGAAGTTGCCGAAGCCGGATATCTTGACGTCTTCGCCATCAACCAGGCTGTCTGTCACCAGGTCGAAAAACGCGTCGATCATGTCTTTGGATTCGCGCTTGTTCAGTCCGATCTGGTCGAACAGCATTTCAGCCAACTGGGCCTTGGTCAGCGCAGGGGTTTCCAGACTTTCAACAGCTAGCTCCATACGGACTCCTCCATCCTCTCGATCAATCCATCATTCATGTTCGAAGTCTCGCTGCTACCCGCTCCTGAAGCGAGCCCAGCACCGATTTCACATTGGTTTCAATCACCTCTTCGGTCAGTGTAGCGTCGTCACGCTTGAGCACCAGTCGCACGGCCAGGCTTTTTTCATCTTCGGCCAGCCCACCAGGCAGAACCTCGCCAGACACTGCCTGCTTCTTGGGGCGGTACACGTCAAACAGCAGCGCGTCGTGCAGCCACGGACTCTGGGCTGCATGAATGGCTTCCATGACAGCGGCGTGGGTCACGTTTTCCTTCACCACAATGGCCAGATCACGTTGGACAGCCTGAAAACGACTGACCGGCTGGTAGACAGGGACGTGTCGGGCGAGAACGGCATTCAAATCCAGTTCGAACAGAACCGGAGCGAGCGGCAATTCATACGCCTGGCGCCAGCGGGGGTGCAGCTCTCCCACATGGCCAATGCATTGACCTTCAAGCCAGATGGATGCGCTTCTGCCCGGATGGAATGCAGGGTGCTCGCCGACCCGAAACTCCGGCACCCAAGGCGCAAGCAGTGCCTGAACGTCGCCTTTTGCATCGAAAAAGTCGACTGTGCGTTCGGGCAGGCCCCATTGGAGGGTTTCTACAGAACCAAAAGCAAGGCCCGCAACATGCATCGGCTGATCAAATCCAGCGATGGTGGCATCGCTCTCGGCGACAGTTGCGTCCTTCCGGAACACACGGCCGACTTCGAACAGACGGACACGCTCGGCGCGGCGATCGAGGTTGAACTTGAGCACGGACACCAGGCTGCCGATCAACGACGACCGCATGACGCTCATCTGGCTGGCAATAGGGTTGAGCAAGCGGATCGGGTCTGTGTTGCCGGCCAGTTCGCGTTCCCAACGCTCTTCCACGAAGCTGAAGTTGATGGTTTCCTGGTAGCCGTGTTGTGCGAGCAATCGACGCACAGTGAACGGCCCTCGCTTTGTCTCAGGTCGGATCTTGGCCGTTATCGGAGCAAGCGGCGGGGTTTCGGGCAGCTCGTTGTACCCCACCACGCGCGCCACTTCCTCAATCAGGTCCTCCTCGATCTGGATGTCGAAACGGTGCGCAGGCGGCGTGACGGTGATCACGCCATCTTTCTCTTCAAGCGCCAGACCCAGGCGCCGCAAGGCATCCACGCATTGCGCCTGGGTGAGCGGCATGCCGATCACCTTGACCGCACGTGCCACGCGCAGCGTCACCGGCTTGGCCAACGGCAAATTGACCACGTGATCATCGATCGGACCGACCTCTCCACCACAGATCTCCAGCACCAGTTGCGTGATGCGCTCGACATGCTCGACGGTGGTCGAAGGGTCCACGCCGCGTTCAAACCTGTGACCAGCGTCGGTGGAGAAGTTGTATCGGCGCGAACGCCCGGCGATCGAATTTGGCCACCAGAAGGCGGCTTCAATGTAAATGTTGTGCGTATCGTCAGATACGGC
>JAABRN010000463.1 GCA_011390855.1 Hydrogenophaga sp.
ACCGCGCCTGGATCTGGCTGTTGCTGTCCATGGCCTCGGCCGGTACCTTCCTGCACACGGGTCTGAAACTGCCCTACTTCACATTTCTTGGAAAAGACGCCGGACTCAGGCCCAAGGAAGCCCCGTGGAACATGCTCTTGGCCATGGGCATTTCCGCTTTCTTCTGCGTGTTCATTGGTGTCAACCCGGCATGGCTGTACCAGTTCATGCCGAACCCGGTCGACTACAACGCCTACTCCGCCGGACACCTGTTCTGG
>JAABRN010000464.1 GCA_011390855.1 Hydrogenophaga sp.
TTTCTGATGCTCAAGCACCTGGGTGGTGAGGCCAAGTTGAGTGTGGACACCGACTGGATCTACAGGAAGGCTGGCCCGGTGCTGATCAAGGCCACAGCGACGGCCATCCGCTCCACCTGGCGCGGTTTCATGGCAGCCGTACAAGGTCTGCTGAGCAGCATCTGGAATGGGCTGAAGCGCCTGGCCAGTGCCGATGGTTTGTTGGGTCGGCCGTGGGGGATAGGATCGACCACACTGTGGACCGTCGGCATCGCGGCAGTCTACGGACTGGTTTACCTGCTTCGTTGATTTGGGCGTTCTTTATCGTCGCCCCTGGTCTGGGCTCCAGCGGGCTGACTGTCCTTCTGCGATAGAGAGCACTTTTGCTAGGCACCGATTTCAGGGCGAATAGCGCTCGGGCTTCTGCGGCGGCTGTTGCAAAGTCAAGGCGAGCGGGGAAGCCATGCCCACCGCTGCACCCACCAACCAGAACAACGCTCCGACGCCAATCAAGGCACCCGCCGACCCAAACAGCAGTGGCATCACCACGCTTGAGCCATTGATCGCCATGGCACGCAGGCCAAGCGCCTCCCCGTGACGGTGGTGAGGCGTCATCTGGTGCAAAGTGCTCATGATCATCGGCTGAACCGAACCCAGCGCCACACCCAACAGAACCGAAAGCGAGGCCATGGCCCACGCCGCCTGTGCAAAGGGGTAGAGACCGAACAGCACGGCGGTTGTCAGCATGGCCGAGGCGATCACCACCGCTTCGCGCAGATATGCGGCCAGCCAAGGCATCACCAGGCGGATGGCCGTGGCCGCCAGGGCGAAACCACCCAGGATGGAACCAATCACGGTGGCGCTCAGGCCTCGCTCGTGCCCCAACACAGGAACCAGAAAGGTGTGCACGTCCCAACATGAAGAAAGCAGCCAGTTGACGACCATCAAACGCCGAAAGCCCTTGTCACGCAGCAGGTTCCAGGACGAGCCGCTGGACTGGCGAAGCTCAGGGTCCACAGGTGCGTGTTCAACCGTGTGACGCACCCAGAACCAGGCCAGCGCTGGCAACACGGCGAGCAGCAGGAACGCGGCGCGAAAGCCGAAGTTGTCGATCATCACGCCTGCGGCGAAGGGGCCCAGAAAGTTGGAAATCGATGGGCCTATGGCCATCCAGCTGAACACCTGCTTGAGTTCGGTGGGGCCGTTGGCCAGACGACCCACATGGCGCTGAAGCGCGATCATCGCCAAACCCGTGGCCGCACCGCAGGCGAAGGCGGTCACGCACAACACCCCAAAGACGGGAAAGGCCACCGCCAGCGCTGCGCCCACCGTAGCCACCCCGACCGAGATCGCCACCGGTTTGCGCAGGCCGCGCCGGTCCGCATACCG
Organism: Hydrogenophaga sp.; assembly: GCA_011390855.1. Lineage (GTDB taxonomy): Bacteria > Pseudomonadota > Gammaproteobacteria > Burkholderiales > Burkholderiaceae_C > Hydrogenophaga. Next base: position 1,369 of record JAABRN010000464.1, read on the forward strand.
TCCCGCCGGCAAAGCGATGAACACGGTGGCCAATGCAAAGAGTGCCAGCAACACACCGACGGCGGCCGGACTGTAGCCTTCGCGCAAGGCCATGAGTGGCGCTGCCATGCGGAAACCCGTCATGCAGGCATGAAGGCAGATCTGCGCCGCGATGAATCGCGAGAGCGCGCCGCGCAAGCCGGAGTTCAAGTATGGCCGTTGTCGTTGGGGTCCAGGGGCAACACTGCGCTGGCCTGATCCTGAGGCAGCGCCTCCACGGTCTTGAGTGCCCGCCCCATGGCGCGGCTGCGGGTCTCGGCACTTTCCAGGGTATTGAGCACCGTCTGGGTCTGGACCTTGACCCTGGCGAGCACATCACCAAACTTGCCGAACTCGGTCTTCACCGCACCAAGCACCTGCCAGACTTCGCTGGAACGCTTTTCAAGCGCCAGCGTGCGAAAACCCATCTGCAAAGAGTTAAGCATGGCCATGAGCGTGGTCGGTCCGGCCAATGTCACGCGGTGTTCGCGTTGCAGCACCTCCATCAGTCCCGGGCGCCGCAACACCTCCGCATACAGGCCTTCCGTGGGCAGGAACAGGATCGCAAAGTCGGTGGTGTGCGGCGGCTCCAGGTACTTGTCGGCCATGGACCTGGCTTCCAGCTTGATGCGCTGCTCCAGCCCGCGACCCGCCATCTCGGCCCCCTCGGCGTCAGCTCGCTGTTGCGCGTCGAGCAGCCGCTCGTAGTCTTCATTTGGAAACTTGGCGTCGATCGGCAGCCAGCAGGGCGTTCCATCGCCTCCGCGACCCGGTAACCTGAC
>JAABRN010000465.1 GCA_011390855.1 Hydrogenophaga sp.
GGGCAGTGACGCCCACGCCTCGTATTTCAACCGCATCCAGCACGGACCGGCGTATCAGCTGCAGGACGCCGTGCGCCAACAGGAGAACTGAACCATGCTCGCCATCATCGGAGGCACCGGCCTCTACGAACTTGAAGGTCTCGACATCCATGAACGCCTGGGCGGCGACACGCCGTTCGGCATGCCGTCTGGCGACGTGGTGCGCGGCACACTGCACGGCAAAGAGCTGCTGTTTCTGGCTCGCCACGGGGCAGGGCACCGGTTGCTGCCTCACGAGGTGAACTACCGCGCCAATGTGTATGCGCTCAAGCGCGCCGGCGCCACCATGATGCTGGGGTTTTCGGCCGTGGGCAGCCTGGCCATGGAAGTCGCCCCCGGCGATCTTGCGATGCCCGAGCAATACATCGACTGGACGCGGGGTGCGCGCGAGCGGACCTTCTTCGGTGGCGGTGTCGCCGCACACGTTTCCACCGCCAAACCGGTCAGCAGCGCGCTGGTTGATGCGGTCGTGGCCGCTGCGGATCGCGCGGGTCTCTCGGTGCACCGTGGCCTGACCTACGCCTGCGTGGATGGTCCCCGCCTGGGCACCCAGGCCGAAAGCCACCTGCTGCGCCAGATGGGTTGCCAACTGGTGGGCATGACCAACGCCCCCGAGGTGTTTCTGGCGCGCGAGGCCCAGATGGCCTATGCCACCGTGGGCCTGGTGACCGACTACGACTGCTGGCTCGACGATCCCACGCAACACGTCAGCGTGTCCGCCGTGTTCGAGCTCTACGGCCAGAGCCTGGCCAAGGCGCGTCGCCTGCTGGACGCGCTGTTGTCGGGCGCGCTTCCTGTGCCTGAAACGGCAATCCGTTCAGCACTCACAGGGGCACTGCTCACACCCGACGAAGTGATGTCCGAGGCCCAGAGGACATGGGTTTCCCAACTGCGGATGTGATCCACATCTTGAATTCATTTGAGCCGCACCAAAGAACTTCCGCAGCCCTGCTGTGTCGCACTCTCCCCGAAGCAGCAAAGCCTGCTTCATCACAACCCCAACCCCAACCCCCAAGGAGATCCCCATGCGAATCGTTCACGCCATTGTTGCGCTCGCTCTGACAACCACGTTCAGCCTGGCCAGTGCTGCGGACGGACTGATCGCCGTCAAGAGCCCCCACGGCGCGAAAGCGACCATGGATCGACTGGAGGAACTCGTGAAACAAAGGGGCCTGAACGTGTTCGCGCGTGTCGATCACGCCGCTGGCGCCACCAAGGTAGGCAAGACCCTTCGACCCACCGAAGTGCTCATCTTTGGCAATCCCCAGGGCGGAACGCCTTTCATGGAGTGTGCGCAATCGGTCGGCATCGATCTGCCGCTCAAGGCACTGGTGTGGGAAGACGCATCAGCGCAGGTCTGGATCGGCTACAACGACCCTGCCTATCTTGCCCAGCGCCACGGCGCAGCACAGTGCCCGGTGGTCGAGAACCTGCGCAAGGCACTTGAAAACGTGACCAGCGCGGCCATCGCCAAGTGAAGTCCGGTTCGTCCGGCGTATCTGCTGCGCCTGTGGTGAACCCGGGCGGCTACCGGGTCAGCACCACAGGCTCCAGCGCGTCGGATGCGCCGCTGATGCGCCCGATGGCTGCCGTCTGCGAGTAGCCCGCCGCCTTCAGCGCGCGAATGCAGTCGGTCGCCTGGGCTGCTGGAACGCTCGCCAGCAGGCCGCCAGCCGTCTGCGGGTCGAACAGCAGCGGGTAGCGCGGATCTTTCACGAAGTCTTCGGCGTTGCGCAGGGCGCGTCGCAGACGCACATTGGCTGGCTGCAGTGAACTGACGATACCGGCCTCCACACAAGCCACCGCTCCATCGAGCAAGGGCAGGGCGCTCAGCTGCAGTTCGGCATCCACGCCCGAGGGGCGAGTCATTTCCACCAGATGCCCCAGCAGGCCGAAGCCGGTCAGGTCCGTGCAGGCGGTGGCGCCGTGCTCGCGCAGGATCTGCGCACCGGCCTGGTTGGACATCACCATGGATGTCAGGGCCGCGTCGATCCAGCGCCCTTTGGCAGCGTGTTGCGCATGCGCTGCAAACAGGGTGCCGGTGCCGATGGGTTTGGTGAGCAGCAACACGTCGCCTGGCAGCATGCCACCCTTGCGCATGACACCATCCATGCCCTCGTCGATCAGGCCGTTGATGGCAAAGCCCAAAGCCAGCTCGCGGCCCTCGCCGGTGTGCCCGCCAACCAGGCTGCAACCTGCGGCATTGAGCACCTCGACCGCGCCCGTCATCATCTGCAGCAGCAGGTCTTCCACCTTGGCCTCAAGGCCTGGCGGCACCGTGGCAATGGCCGTGGCCGATTGTGGTTCCGCCCCCATGGCGAAGATGTCGCCCAGGGCATGGTTGGCCGCCACCTTGCCGAACAGGTAAGGGTCGTCGATGAAACTGCGG
>JAABRN010000466.1 GCA_011390855.1 Hydrogenophaga sp.
AATGGCGCCCATGTCCGAGACCCATTCCGAACAACTGCTGGCCGAAGTCGCCGCCCTGCCGGGACTGCCAGGTGTCTACCGCTATTTCGATGCCCAGGGCCAACTGCTCTACGTCGGCAAGGCGCGCAACCTGAAAAAGCGCGTGGCCAGTTACTTCCAGAAGAACCACGACGGCACCCGCATCGGTCACATGGTGGGCAAGATCGCACGCATGGAGACCACGGTGGTGCGCTCCGAGGCCGAGGCGCTGCTGCTCGAAAACAACCTCATCAAGACGTCGAATCCGCGCTTCAACATCCTGTTCAGGGACGACAAGAGCTATCCCTACCTGAAGATCACCGGCACCCGCGAAACCTTTCGCACAGCGCCGCGCCTGCCACCACCTTCCATTGCGTTTCCACGCATGGCCTACTACCGCGGAGCGGTCGACCGGCGCCACAGCTATTACGGCCCTTATCCCAGTGCCTGGGCGGTCAAGGAGTCGATCACCTTGCTGCAGAAGGTGTTTCGGCTGCGCACTTGCGAAGACACGGTGTTCGCCAACCGCACGCGGCCCTGTCTGCTGTATCAGATCAAGCGCTGCAGCGGCCCCTGTGTGGACCTGGTGGACAGCGAAGCCTATGCGCGCGATGTGGCCGATGCCGAGCGCTTTCTGCGCGGCGAAACCCAGGCCGTGCTCGATGCGCTTGAGCAGCGCATGATGGGCCACGCTGAAAAGCTGGAGTTCGAACAAGCGGCGGAGATCCGCAACCAGATGTCGGCGCTGTCCCGGGTGTTGCACCAGCAGGCCATGGACAACGTGTCAGACAAGGACGTGGATGTGCTGGCTGTGAAAGTGCAGGGTGGTCGCGCCTGTGTGAACCTGGCCATGATCCGGGGCGGGCGCCACCTGGGCGACCGGCCCTACTTTCCTGCGCACGTGGAAGATGCATCGGCCATTGAAGGCGCGCTGGACGACGAAGAATCCGCGCAACAGCCAGAGCCAGGTGAGCGCGTGGCAAGGCAGGTGCTGGCGGCCTTCATTGCCCAGCACTACCTGGGCATTGCCATGCCGCACACGCTGGTGACCAGCCACCCGGTCGGCAGGCCGTTGCTGGATGCCTTGTCCGAGCAAACAGGCGCCAAGGTCAACGCCGTGCACCAGCCGCGCGAGCACCGCCGCATCTGGCTGGAGATGGCCCAGAAAAACGCCGAGATTGCGCTGGCCCGTCTGCTCGCCGAAGAAGGCTCGCAGCAGGCCCGCACCCGCGCATTGGCCGACGCGCTGCAGCTGCCCGATGACCAGCTGGATGCGCTGCGCATCGAGTGCTTTGACATTTCACACACGGCGGGAGAGTCCACCCAGGCTTCGTGTGTGGTGTTCGAGACCCACAAGATGCAGAACAGCCAGTACCGGCGCTACAAAATCGAAGGGATCACGCCGGGCGACGATTACGCGGCCATGCGTCAGGTGCTGCTCCGCCGCTACGGCAAGATCGCCGAGGCGATGAAGGAAAACGATGGCGAAGCGCTGGTAGCGCCCGAACCGGAAGCCGCGCTACAACCCCTTGCGGAAAACCTCGCCGAGCCGGATCCTGCTGACACCACGCTTCAAGAACCGACCGTCGAAGCCGTCGCCGGTCCGCGCATGCCCGACCTCGTGCTCATCGATGGCGGCAAAGGCCAGGTGAGCATGGCGCGCGAGGTGTTTGTGCAGCTGGGGCTGGACCTTTCGCTCATCGTGGGCGTGGAAAAAGGAGAGGGCCGCAAGGTGGGTCTGGAGGAGCTGGTGTTTGCAGATGGACGGGAAAAAGTCTATCTGGGCCACGATTCCGCTGCGCTGATGCTGGTCGCCCAGATCCGGGACGAGGCCCACCGCTTTGCCATCACCGGCATGCGGGCCCAGCGGGCGAAGGTGCGGACCGGCGGCAGTCGCCTGGAGGACATTCCAGGCGTGGGTCCCAAAAAGCGGGCCCGGCTGTTGCAACGTTTTGGCGGTGTGCGGGGCGTGGCGTCGGCCAGCGTGGAGGACCTTTGCACCGTTGACGGTATATCGGTCGAGTTGGCCGATGTCATCTACCGGGCGCTTCACTGAGCAGCTTCGCTGAGGCGTCCGATCGATGCCAATACACGAGGTCAAAATGCGTTGGCGACGCCAACGCATAATCGCACCATGTTTTTCAACCTTCCCACCTTACTGACCTGGGCCCGCATCGTCGCGATTCCCCTGATCATCGGGGTGTTCTATCTGGAAGGCATGAGCATGGCCCAGAAGAACCTGATCGCCACCGTCATGTTCGTGGTGTTCGCTGCCACCGACTGGGCTGACGGCTTTCTGGCACGCAAACTCAACCAGACCTCGGCCTTTGGCGCCTTCCTGGATCCGGTGGCGGACAAGTTTCTGGTATGCGCCAGTTTGCTCGT
>JAABRN010000467.1 GCA_011390855.1 Hydrogenophaga sp.
GGTTCCTGGTTGGTGATCAAGGTGTTGCCGCTCACACTCCCTTTGGCGGGTTTGTTGAAAAACCGCATGTATACCTACCGCTGGCTCAGTCTGCTGGTGTGGATCTACTTCACAGAAGGCGTGGTGCGTGCCACCAGCGACGGTGGCCTCTCCGCCTGGCTGGCTGGCATACAGGTGCTGCTGTGTGTGATGCTCTTCACTGCCTGTGCCTTGCATGTCCGTATTCGCCTGCGCGCAGCTGGCAAAGAGGCCGTGGCGGCTGACGCCGTGCGCCACGCGCTGGCCACGGGGGCGGCGGCCGATCCCGTTGCGCCCACGACCAAATCCAAGGGATGAACGCGCTTCTGAATCGGTTGCGTGCGCTGGTGGGCCAGGCTCATGTGCTGACGCATGAAGACCCGGCTACCGATCTGTCGGCCTGGGAACAGGATTGGCGCAAGCGCGCCCATGGTCGCGCATTGGCCGTGGTCCGGCCCGGCAGCACAGATGAGGTGGCCGAGGTCGTGAAAGCATGTGTGGCGGCCGGGGTTTCGATCGTGCCGCAAGGTGGCAACACCGGCATGGTGGTCGGATCGGTGCCCGATGACACGGGCACGCAAGTGGTGTTGAGTTTGAGGCGCATGAACGCGGTGCGCGAACTGGACGCCGCCAACCTCACACTCACCGTGGAGGCTGGCTGCATCCTGCAGGACATCCAGGCGACGGCAGAACGCGCCGGCCTGCTTTTCCCGCTGAGCCTGGCCGCCGAAGGCAGTTGCACCATTGGTGGCAACCTGGCCACCAATGCCGGCGGTACGCAGGTGGTGCGCTATGGCAACACGCGCGATCTCTGCCTGGGACTGGAAGTGGTCACGGCACAGGGGAAAATCTGGCACGGTCTCAGCGGTCTGCGCAAGGACAACACCGGCTACGACCTCCGCAATCTGTTCGTGGGCAGCGAAGGCACGCTGGGCGTCATCACCGCTGCCACCCTCAAACTCTACCCCTGTCCCGCCGCACGGCTCACCGCCTGGACGGCCGTACCCTCACTGGATGCTGCCGTGGAATTGCTCGGTCTGGCTCACCAGCACCTGGGCGCTGGACTTACAGGTTTCGAGGTGATGGGTCGGTTTGCTTTGAGTCTGGTGGACAAACATTTTTCGCAACTGCGGGTGCCCCTTTGGCGCAACGCACCCTTCTGCGTGCTGCTGGAAAACAGCGACAACGAGTCCGAGGCTCACGCGCGGGAACAGTTCGAGAAGCTGCTGGAAACCGCACTCGAACGTGGCGTACTTAGCGACGCGGTGGTGGCCGAGAGCCTGGCGCAGGCCAGGCAACTCTGGCACATGCGCGAGAGCATTCCCCTGGCCCAGGCCGAGGAAGGGCTCAACATCAAGCACGACATCAGTGTGCCGGTCTCCCGCATACCGGCGTTTTGCCTGGAAACCGATGCGCTGCTTCAACGCGAAATTCCCGGGGTTCGATTGGTCAATTTCGGCCACCTGGGCGACGGCAACCTGCACTACAACGTCCAGGCCCCAGAAGGCACGGACGGCCCCCTTTTCCTCAAATCTTACGAAGAAAAGGTTAACTCTCTGGTTTTCGACGCCGTAAACCGCTACCATGGTTCCATCAGCGCCGAGCACGGCATCGGTAGTCTCAAGGTGGGCAAACTGCCCTGCTACAAGGACCCGGTGGCCTTGGCGATGATGCGCCAGATCAAACAATCGCTGGACCCTCTCAATCTACTCAACCCCGGTCGCGTCATAGAGCCATGAGACTGAGCCCCCTGATCCTGATTGTCTGGTGCTTCGCATCAAGCGCAGGGGCGGCTTCGACACAGACAGCAACGGCGCCGCAAGATGCGCTTGCGACCACATGGCGAGAACAGGCCATTGCCCTGGAGCACGGCCATGGCGTCAGACGCGACCCTGCTCAGGCCATGGCCCTGTACTGCAAAGCGGCACTCGCGGGTGATGCCGATTCACGGTACCGGCTGGGGTGGATCTACGCCAACGGGCGCGGCACCGAACGCAACGATGCCTACGCCGCGTTCTATTTCCATCAGGCCGCAGATCAAGGTCACCCCCAATCCGCGAACATGCTGAAAATCGTGGGCCACCGATCAGAAAAGCCGCCTTGCGTGGTGCAGGCGGAAGCGCTCGAAGCCCAGCGCCAGGCCGAACGACTGGCGGCCGAAGCGCGAGCGCGGCACGAGGCCCGCTACCGCGACCTGGCCGACACCCCTCAGCGCCGCAAGATCCTCGCCATCGTCGACCGCCTGGCACCCGAATACGGCATCCACCCCGGCCTGGCCTTCGCGGTCATCCGCGCAGAATCCAACTTCAATCCCCAAGCGGTCTCACACAAGAACGCGCAAGGTCTGATGCAGCTCATCC
>JAABRN010000468.1 GCA_011390855.1 Hydrogenophaga sp.
TCGCGCTGCGCTTGCTCCTCGATCACGAACAGCTCGGCTGCGGCAAAGCCGAAGCTGTTGCTGACGATGCTGCTGGGGAACACCTCGCGTTGTGTGTTGTAGGTCATCACTGCGTCGTTGTAGGCTTGGCGGGAGAAGGCCACCTTGTTCTCGGTAGAGCTCAGTTCTTCCATCAGCCCTTGCATGGTGGTGTTGGCCTTCAGGTCCGGGTAAGCCTCGGACAGGGCAAACAGGCGGCCCAGCGTACCGGTCAATGCCCCTTCTGCGCCAGCCAGCGCTTTCATGGCCTTGGGGTCGCCGGGTTGGGCAGCGGCAGCGCTGCTGGCGGTGGACGCTGTGTTGCGCGCAGCGATGACCGCCTCCAGGGTGCCCCGTTCGTGCTGCAGGTACGCGCGTGCGGTCTCGACGAGATTCGGGATCAGGTCGTAGCGCCGTTTGAGCTGCACGTCGATCTGCGCGAAAGCATTCTTGTAGCGGTTGCGCAGTGCGACCAGCTTGTTGTAGAGCCAGACAACAAAAATGGCGGCCAGCGCCAGCAGGCCACCCAGGATGATCAAGGTTGTGGTGGTGTTCATGGTGTTCCCAGACGGTCAGATTGGGGACCAGTCTGGGCGGGGTAAGCGGGGGTGGTCTGTTCGTTCGCACGCATTGGAGCGAAAGACCGCGTGTGCATGCACTCGGTAGCGGTACGATCCGGCCCTTTCCAATGGAGTGGAAAGGAAGCGTGAATGGTGGCCGAATCGGCGCGGCGCGAACGCGCAAGCCTGTGTGGATGCGCGCATCCACGCGTCTGGCTCAGCGCCGCCTCAGGTCGTTTCCAGCGCTGGCAGCAGGCGGTCGTATTCTTTTTTCATGACCGTGTAGCACTCACAAGTGAATTGCTCCAAACCAGGCCGATCCAGCACCCAGATGTGGCCACGCGCGTAACGGATCAGGCCGGCGGTTTGCAGCTTGAGCGCTGCTTCCGTGACGCCCTCACGGCGCACGCCCAGCATGGTTGAAATCTGTCCATGGGTCATCAGCACTTCGTTGTCCGGCAGGCGGTCGAGGCTGAGCAAAAGCCAGCGCGCGAGCTGCTGGTCCAGCGAATGGTGGCGATTGCAAACGCCCGTCTGGCTCATTTGCGCGATCAGCGCCTGGGTGAAGCTCAAGATCTGATGCCTGACCGGGATGGAGCGCTCGAACGCATCCTTGAATGCTTCGGCAGGGTACCGGTAGCCCATGCCTGCGCTCACCACCACAGCCTTGCTCGGCATGGAGCCACCGCCCATGTAGGCGCAAACGCCTACCAGCCCCTCGAACCCGATCACCGCGATCTGCGCAGTGGAGCCGTTGTGCATCACGTGGAGCAGGGAGACGATCGCGCTGGTGGGGAAGTAGACGTGCGTGCGTCGCGCGCCTGACTCGTGTAGCAGTTCACCAACCGACAGGGCCACCCGTTCAAGCTGGGGTTCCCAACGATGCCACTCGGCATCAGGGAAGCTGGCCAGGAGCTGGTTCTGGCGTGGGTTGCAAGGTTCCATGTAGCGGCCCTCCTCTAAGCCGGCTATCTTCGCGAATCTTTGTTCGATGGGGCACTTTAGATCCAAAGGAGCTGGAGAAAGCGACCGTTGGTCCGACTGGGTTCAGGCTGCTGCAACTGCCACCCCACGCCCGGTATCCGGTTGGTCCCGTGTTCGATACCGAACAGACCGATCCGGCGCGCAGCGATTGAATGCCCCTGGCGTGCTGCCCTGTTCAGCACCTGGAGTGTTCATGCTGGCCGTCATCGTCCCCGCCAACAACGAAGAGGCCATGATTGGCGCATGCCTTCGCTCAGTGGCCCTTGCCGCCTGTTCGCCAGGACTCAAGGGCGAGCCTGTCCTGGTGATCGTGGTGCTGGACACCTGTACCGACGACACGGCCGGGGTGGCTGTCCAGGCGGGTGCGCTCATCATGTCGGTCGAAGCGCGCAACGTGGGCGTTGCCCGGGCGGCGGGAGCGAAGCTTGCACTGTCGCTCGGTGCGCGCTGGCTGGCTTTCACCGACGCCGACACGGTGGTGGCACCTGACTGGCTGCAGGTGCAGATGTCCCTGTGCAGTGACGCCGTGTGCGGCACCATCGGTGTGACCGACTGGGGCGCCTACGGCGAGCGCATGCGCCATCATTTCAACGCCACCTACACAGATTCCGACGGCCATCAACACATCCACGGTGCGAACCTGGGCGTCAGCGCGCAGGCCTACCAGCGGGTTGGCGGATTTGAACCGCTGGCCAGCAGCGAAGACGTGGCCTTGGTCAAGGCGCTGGTGGCGGTGGGCGCTCGTATTGCCTGGTCCGCTGCGCCCCGGGTCGTGACCAGTGCCCGCCGTGTGTTTCGTGCACCGGCCG
>JAABRN010000469.1 GCA_011390855.1 Hydrogenophaga sp.
TTTGAAATTGCCCCGGACGCCAGCACCGATCCCAACTACGCCGGTCAGACCAACGCGCAACGCGGGCAGGTGCAGCCCGGCAACAATGCCCCCATGTGGCGCGATGTAGGCAAGGGGGTGACAGGCGTCACCAGCCTGCCGTACCTCGAAGCGGGCAACATGATCCAGGGCTTCGTACAGTACCCGGGTTCGCGCTACACCACGGCCGGTGAAGCATGGCGCCAGGTGCGCAACGACTGGATCATTCCCTACGGCGGGTCTTTGTTGCTGATCGCGCTGGTGGCCGTTGCCCTTTTCTATTTCACCAAGGGCACCATTGAGCTGCATGGCAAGGAAACGGGACGCAAGATCGAACGGTTCACCTATTTCGAGCGCGCAGCGCATTGGGTGAATGCCATCGCTTTCGTGACGCTGGCCATCTCCGGCATCGTCATGGCGTTCGGCAAATTCTTCCTGTTGCCCATCATGGGCAGCACCTTGTTCGGTTGGTTCACCTACGCGCTCAAGAACATCCACAATTTTGTGGGGCCGGTATTTGTGGTGTCACTGATCGTGGTGTTTCTGGTGTTTGTGCGAGACAACCTTCCAGCCAAGGAAGACATCAAATGGTTGCTGAAAGGCGGCGGACTGTTTGGCGGGCAAGAAATACCTTCACACCGCTTCAATGCCGGTGAAAAGGTTCTTTTCTGGGCGGGTGTTTTCCTGATGGGGGTCTTGGTAGCCGGCTCCGGGGTGTTCCTTGACATGATCGTGCCAGCGGTGGAGTACACCCGAGCCAACATGCAGGTGGCGCACATGATCCATGCAAGCGCAGCCGTGGTGATGATGGCCATGTTCATTGGTCACATTTACATGGGAACACTGGGCATGCGCGGCGCATACAGCGCCATGAAGACCGGTTATGTCGACGAGACCTGGGCCAAGGAACACCACGAGCTCTGGTATGACGACATCAAGGCCGGCAAGATTCCTGCTGAGCGCAGCACGCCAGCAGGTCGTCCAGACGCCACGCAAGCCGCCAAGGCCTGACGCTCGAGTCGAAACCCGCACACATACATCTCACAGGACTCTCATGAAACGCAGTTTGTTGTGCTTATCGCTGCTGGTGGCTGTCGCGGCCCATGCCAAATTGCCAGCTCCAGCCCCGCTTTCTGACGAGGCGAAGGCCAAAGCGGCCGAAGCGGCTGCAAGGGCCGCACATGGCGGCAAAGTGGCGGCTTTTCAGCTGTGCCGTTCGATGGACGTGGCCGCTGCGAATCATTTCAAGACCGCAGCTGCCATGGGCAAACCCGTCAACAGCGCCACCGACGCGCCAGCGTGTGTCGATCCAGGTGCTTTCTCCTACGTTGCGCCCAAGCCCGTGGAAGGCGCTGGAGCTCATTCGCCAGCCGCGACGGCGGTCGCCCCTCCGAGTGGTAGCGCGCCCAGCTCGGCGCCGACACCTGCGAAGTAAACAGGTCAACTGCGGCACCTTTGTGTGCCCAATGCCCCTGTTCAACGTCCCCCATGGGCCGCACCTTCGGGTGGCGGCCCTTTTCATGCGTTAGTCTCTTCCCATGTCTCTGCCCCACCTGACCCAGGCCCATGCCCCGCTGACCCGCGAAGTCGATGTCACGAATCAACATGGCCAGCGCGAGTCGATCTTCATCCCGGCTGAGCGTGACCTCACCGTCTACGTTGACAAGCGCGAGCTTGTGACCCTGATGACGCTGGGCGCCCACCCCGAGTGGTTGGTGCTGGGGTATTTGCTCAATCAGCGCCTGGTGAAGTCCATTGAAGAAATCGAATCCGTTACGGTCGACTGGGACGTGGGCGCTGCGTCCGTCAAGACCCGCCAGGGAATTGATCGCATCGAAGAACGCACGGCCAAGCGGGTGGTGACCACAGGCTGTGGGCAAGGCAGTGTCTTCGGCAACCTGATGGACGAAATTGACGAGATTCGCCTGCCGGAAGCGGCCATGCTGCGTCAGTCGGAACTGTATGAGATCGTCAACGCCATCCGGATCAAGGAAAGTACCTACAAGTCGGCAGGCTCGGTGCATGCCTGCGCCTTGTTCGATTGCAGCGAATTGAGGCTGTTTGTTGAAGATGTGGGGCGTCACAACGCAGTGGACACCATCGCAGGATGGATGTCCCTGAATGATGAGGCCGCTGCACGCCGGCGCTCAAACGGCGCGCTGCCTACCGAGCGGTCTGATCTGGTATCTGGCGAACCAGTCAAAGTGTTCTACACCACCGGCCGGCTCACCAGTGAAATGGTCATCAAGTCCGCGCAAATGGGCGTGGCGATTGTGGTGTCGCGCAGTGGCATCACGCAAATGGGGTTGGAGGTGGCGCAGCGCGTGGGGCTTTGCGCCATCGGCCGC
>JAABRN010000470.1 GCA_011390855.1 Hydrogenophaga sp.
GGAACTGGTCCAGTCGCTCAAGCGCCGCGACATGATCCTGTCTGCCGGGAAGGCCCTGATCCAGGAAGGGCAGGTGGATGCACCCCTTTACACCCTGCAAAAGGGCTGGGCGTTCCGCTTCAAGACGCTGAGCGACGGGCGCCGTCAGATTCTGAACTTCCTGCTGGCGGGTGACTTCATCGGCGTGCAGCAGAAAATGGGCGACGCCGCAGCGCATGGTGTGGAAACGCTCACCGATGCCGTTTTCTGCGTATTCCAGCGTGACTCGTTGTGGGAAATCCACCGCCGTTCGCCCACCATGGGCTTCAACGTGACCTGGCTCACCGCTCACGAAGAATCGCTGGTCGACGACACACTGCTTTCCGTAGGGCGACGCAGCGCCGAAGAACGCATCGCCATGCTGTTGATCCTTCTGTTCAAGCGCGCCGCTGCCCTGCAGGCCGACATGGGGAGCGGCGGGGTGCCGTTTCCGTTGACGCAGCAGCACGTCGCTGACGCGCTGGGCCTGTCGCTGGTGCACACCAACAAGACACTGCGCAAGCTGGAGAAGCGCGGCCTGCATCACATTCTCGAGGGGCGGCTTTTCATGCGCGATGTGAAGGCGCTGTCGCGCCTGGCCGATCTTTACGGCGACGGCCGCCCGCCAGTCCGCCCGCTGGTCTGATTGGTACCAGCCTTCAAGGCGCCCCCAGGCGGGATGGGGCTGCGGTCAAGACACCCCGTAACACCTTTATTTCATTTCATGTCTTTCTACACAGTGATCGGCTGACCTGCGACCTACATTGGGCCCAACCCTGCTACCCGCCGCAAAGGCCGGCAGGGATGTTTCAGCTTCTGCGCCATCAACGGCATGGGGCTGCAACAGAACGAATTGCCCGAAAGAGGCCTCAATGACCCCCACCACTTCACGGTTCGAAACGAACCAGCTGCTGTCCCACCTGTCCCGTGCCGAATCGCTGTGGCTGGAGCACGACCTGGAACGGGTTGAGCTGGCTGCCGGCACGGTCATTCATGCCAATGGGACGGCGCTGCGGCATGTGTACTTTCCGGGTTCCGCCACGGTCTCGCTGGTGTCATCCCTGGCCGACGGTGCATCTGCCGAAGTGGCGGTGGTGGGGTGTGAGGGTGTGGTGGGCGTGTGTGCATTCATGGGCGACGCGTGTGCCTTGTGCGACGCTGTGGTGCAGCGCCCGGGACACGCCTGGCGCATGAGCACGTCTGCCGTGCTGCACCACACCCGTCGCTCGCCAGACTTCATGCAACAGTTGCTCGGATACACGCAGGCGCTGTTCACCCACATGGCGCAGGCCACGGCGTGTAACCGCCACCATGCGCTGGACCAACAACTTTGCCGCTGGCTGCTGCACCACCTGGACCTCCAGGAAGGTACAGAGATGAAGATCACGCAAGAGCGCATCGCCGGCCTGCTGGGCGTGCGTCGAGAGGGGGTCACCTTCGCAGCACTCAAGCTCCAGAAGGCCGGGCTCATCAACTACCGTCGGGGCCACATATCCATTCAGGACCGCAAAGGCCTGGAAGCGCTGAGTTGCGAATGCTACGGCGTGGTGCGCAAGGCTTATGACCGCCTGTCGTGCGCACGCAGCCCGACCCGCCGATTGCCATTGGTGCCTGACATGGGCCTGGCCACGGCGGTGGTTTATCGCCAGCCCATGGCCGCCTGATCCTTGCGCGCTCGCGCTGGCGATGCCCATAGCGGCACGCGGCGCGATGCGCGTCACTCCTGCAGGCGCCAGCTGTTCAAAAGCTGTGCTGGCGCACGTAGACCTCGCCCATCCACGCAACCCTCACTATCCCGGAGCTACCACATGAACTACGAACAACGCGACACCTTTGGCATCTACGCTGGCAACCCCACCGCCATGGACGACACCGTCCCTGAGCGCAACCGCGGTCCTGGACCCCACCTGATGGGTGCCGATACCTTGCTGGGCAACGACGTGGTGAACACCCACAACGAAAATCTGGGCGATATCAAGGAAATCATGCTCGACATGCGAACGGGTCAGGTGAGCTATGCGGTGCTTTCTTTTGGCGGTTTCCTGGGCATGGGCGAGAAGCTGTTTGCGGTGCCTTGGTCGGCTCTGAAGCTTGACACCGTCAACAAAAACTTTGTGCTGGATGCCAGCAAGGACCGCTTGGAAAATGCCCCTGGCTTTGACAAGAGCGAATGGCCCGACATGGCCGACACCGCCTGGGAAAAGGGCGTGCACGACTTCTACGGCACTCAGCCTCATGTGGAGCCTCGCGGGTTGTGATGGTCCAACTCATGCCAACCGCTTTCTGGTTGGCGTGAGTTTCAAACCCTGAGACAACGCGGTCC
>JAABRN010000471.1 GCA_011390855.1 Hydrogenophaga sp.
CCCTGGTTTTTCACCAGATCATCCATGGCTTCGGAATTCGCCTTCTGGCACCAGGCCTCACTGATCACGTTGCAGGCGGCCGATGCGTTGCTCACGATGGCCTGCAGGTCCTTGGGCAGCTTGTCCCAGGCGGCCTTGTTGATCAACAGTTCCGACACCGTGGCCGACTCGTGCCAGCCGGTGGTGTAGTAGAACTTGGCGGCCTTTTGCAGGCCCAGGCGGCGGTCCTGGAACGGGCCCACGAACTCGGCCGCGTCGATCACGCCGCGTTCCAGCGCAGGGAAGATCTCGCCACCGGGCAGCACCTTCACGTCCACGCCCAGGTTGGCGTAGACCTTGCCAGCCAGGCCGGGAATGCGCATCTTCAGGCCCTTGAGGTCGGCCACGGTCTTGAGTTCTTTCTTGAACCAGCCTGTCATCTGCACGCCCGTGTTGCCGCAGGGCATGGCCACCATGCCAAAGGGCGCGTAGACCTCGTTCCACAGGTCGATGCCGCCGCCGTCGTACAGCCAGCCGTTCATGCCCTGGAAATTCATGCCGAAGGGCACGGCGGTGAAGTACTGGGCGGCGAAGGTCTTGCCGGTCCAGAAGTAGCTGTTGGCGTGGTTCATTTCCACCGTGCCGGCGCGCACGGCGTCGAAGCCTTCAAACGCAGGAATCAGTTCACCGGCACCGAACACCTGGATGTTCAGCCGGCCGTCCGACATCTCGCGAATGCGTTTGGCCAGATCGGTGGCGCTGCCGGGGCCGTCCATGTAGAAGGGTGAGCCCTTTGGATAGGCGCTGGTCATCTTCCAGTTGAACTTGGTGGCTTGTGCGCTGGCGATGCTGGGCGCGGCCAACGCAGCACCTGAGAGGGCAGCGGTGGCGAGGAACTGGCGGCGAATCGGTGTCATGAGCGTGGACTCCTGTGGCGGTTGGAGGGTGGGCAGAGCCCGTGGATGCCGTTTGTAAAGCGGCGCTGACCCTTCAAAGCAATCGCTGTGCCACGCAGACTATGTGATTCAAACCGTTGATTTAATTGAATAAAAATGCAATGTAGCCGAATCTGGTTGTGTCCAGCAAGGTGCGCCCATTGAATATTGTTTGCGAAGCACATCGATCAAATGGCATGAGATCGCGTTTTTTGTAAACATTCGTCAGACCAGGGTGCCATTTGGCAAATCTTGGTCACTTCGGCTGGATGAGAGAGCGCCTGCAGAAAACAAATGCACAACATGCACACAGAGCGTGCGGGCGCACCACGACGGGGGTGTGGCGCATCGACTGTTGTTTTTTGTCAGAGCCGGGCGCCGCCGCGCCGGTTTTTCACCCGCGTCATCAGGGTCTTGCAATCGACCGAAAGGATTTCCGGGCGGTTGAAGATGTGGCGCCGCACGAAGGCATCAAACGTCTCGTAGCTGTCGGTCAGCGCGTGCACGTGCAGGCTCTGCAGGTCGCTCATGATGTATAGGCTCACCACCTCCTTGCAGTCCGCCAGCTCCTGCGAGATCTGCTCCATGGCGGCAGGTGCCACCTTGATGTCCACGAAGGTGGAGATCACCTTGCCCAGTTTCTCCGGGTTGATCACCGCGCCGAACAGCTCGATCACGCCGTTGCTTTGCAGTGCCTGCACGCGCGCGCGTGCGTGAGCGCGGGAGATGCCCAGCTGGCGCGCAATGTCGGCAAACGAAGCCCTGCCATCCTTGACCAGGATGCTGAGCAGGGCGCTATCGAGTTTGCTTAAGCCCGCATCGGGCGTGTCGGAGGCGGAGGTCTTGGGCATGGGGCAATTCAACCATTGAGAGTGTGGTGCGCATTGTTGCGGATCCATGCGTGCTCTGTCGCGCAGATGGGGAACTGCCGTTTGTCGGCTCGACCCCTCCGGTGGCACCCACAAGGTGTCGCGCCGACAGAAAAAGCCGTACAACAGCGGTCTTAAACGGTGTAAACAGTATGAACGGTATAAAACGTTTTCTGATTGTGCTGCTCAGCTTGCTCGCCCTGGTCCTGTGGCCTGCGCAGGCCACAGCGCGCGACGCCTGCCTGGACGACCCGCAGCGTGCCCACGAGCTGCGTGTGCTGGACGAAGCCCAGGTCACCGGCATGATGGACAGCCTTGACGTGATTGCCATTCCCCAGCGACTGCACCGCATGCTGGAGAGTCTGGTGGCCGCCTCACCCCGCCTTCGCAATGGCCCCAGCATCCACCTGCTGGCATTTGATGATGCCGAACTCAATGCGTACGCCGCAGACCACGGACTGGTGATCCTCACCAGCGCGCTGTGGAGCCCAAAAGAAAACCTTTCCGATGATGAGCTCGCCGCTGTCATTGCCCACGAACTCGCCCAC
>JAABRN010000472.1 GCA_011390855.1 Hydrogenophaga sp.
TGTAGTGCAGGTGGTGCGGACCAGCCCACATGTAGGTGAAGATCAGTGCCCAGAAGTGCACGATGGACAGCCGGTAAGAGTACACCGGGCGTTCAGCCTGCTTGGGGATGAAGTAATACATCATGCCCAGGAAAGCGGCAGTCAGGAAGAAGCCGACGGCATTGTGTCCATACCACCACTGCATCATGGCGTCCTGAACACCGGCATAGGCCGAGTAGGAGTGTGTCGCGCTGGTGGGGATCTGGATGTTGTTGAAGATATGCAACAACGCCACGGCAATGATGTAGGCACCAAAAAACCAGTTGGCCACGTAGATGTGGCGCACCTTGCGGATGCCGATGGTGCCAAAGAACACCACCGCGTAAGAAACCCAGACCACGGCAATCAACAGGTCAATCGGCCAGATCAGTTCAGCGTACTCCTTGCTCTGGGTCAAGCCCATGGGCAAGGTGACGACGGCCGACACGATCACCAGATTCCATCCCCAGAATGTCAACCAAGCCAGCTTGTTGAGAAAGAGCTTGGTGTGGCAAGTGCGCTGCACCACATAGTAACTGGTGGCAAACAGCACACTACCGCCAAACGCAAAAATCACCGCGTTGGTATGCAACGGACGCAAGCGGCCGTAGCTCAACCATTCAATGCCCATATTGAGCTCGGGCCACGTCAGCTGCGCAGCGATGATCACGCCCACCAGCATGCCCACCACCCCGTAGATGACGGACATGATGGCAAACCACCGAACCACACTGTCGTCGTAGACCGCCATCTGGCCTGTCTTTGTTGTCACGGACATTCGGAAACTCCTCGTTAGTGTCACTTTTGCTAGTGTCCTCACGGACCCATTGAGCCGCCTTGACTTACGTCAATCGCCCCCAAGAATACGCTCGCCTTCCCGCTCGATGTTGTCAAACTGCCCGCCCTGTAGTGCCCACCAGAAAATACCGATGATCACGAAGACCAGCACCACCGAAATCGGTATGAGCATATACAGAATGTCCATGGTGAACCTTTGGTTGAAAAGATGAACGCTACGCTGTTTCAGGCGTAAGAGGACTGGGCTGACTGCCTGAGGCCGTGTTTCGGGCCAGCCGCAAGGCATTGCCGATCACCAGCAGTGAGCTGGCGGCCATGCCCAAACCCGCCAGCCAGGGCGGCATCCACCCGACCAGCGCCATCGGCACCGATATGGCGTTGTAAACACCTGCCCAGACCAGGTTCTGTCGCACGGTACGCATGGTCGCCCTGGCCTGCTGAAGGGTGCGCACCACGTCCATCACCTGCCCGCCTTGAATCACGTAGTCGGACTGCGCCTGCGCCAGCGGTGCTGCATGCCCCAGCGCAAACGACGTATCTGCCCGCGCAAGCACGGGACCGTCGTTGAGGCCGTCTCCCACCATGGCAATGCGCACACCCTTGGCCTGCAACGCGATCACCTCGGCCAGTTTGCGCTCGGGTGACGCACCAGCGATCACATGGTCCACACCGACCGCCTGCCCCACCAAGCGCGCGGCGCCATCCTTGTCGCCTGAAAGCAGCCAGGTGCCGATGCCCATGTCGCGAAGGGCCTGCACGGCAGATCGGGCGTCTGAACGCAGTCCCTCCTGGAGCTCGAACGTGGCAATCCAGCCCGTCTGATCGCTGAGGTGAGCTCTTGGACTCTCCTGGTCACTGATCGGCTCGGTCTGTACGCCGCAGAAGTTGGACGAGCCAAGGCGAACTTCAAGTCCGCCATCGGTGTTGCCTTGCATCCCCTGCCCGGCGATCTCCGAAATGGTGGTCCACCGCGGCCGAGCCAGGTTCGACCCGCAATCGGTCTTGGCCGCCAGCGCGAGCGCTCGCGAAACGGGGTGCAAGGAGGATTCCGCCAGTCCTGCTGCCAGTTGCAGTGCTTCCTCGCGCGTGGTGCCGGTGCGGGTTCGTACTTCTTGCAGCACCAGGCGGTCGTGTGTGAGGGTGCCGGTCTTGTCAAACAGAACGGTATTGATACCCGCCAGCGCTTCAAACGCCTGCAAGCGCCGCACCAGAATGCCACGTCTGGCCAGCGAACCCGCTGAAGCAAGCATGGCTGCAGGTGTGGCCAGGGCCAATGCACAAGGACAGGTCACGATCAGCACGGCCACAGCCACGGCAAAGGCCTTGGTGTGGTCAATCTGCCACCAGTACCAGCCGGCGAAGAAAGCCGACAACATCACCAGAAAAAGGAAAGGCGTGGCGATACGGTCTGCGAGGATGGCGAGCCGGGGCTTCTCTGTTGAGGCTTGCTCCATCAAGCTCACGATCTGGGCAAACCGCGTATCGCGCCCCAGCTTGTCAAC
>JAABRN010000473.1 GCA_011390855.1 Hydrogenophaga sp.
GCAGGGAGGCAGCGCCCGAGGCGCAGATGAGGGAACGGCGTTTCATGATGCAAGTCTCCTTTCAAGGGAAAAGGCTGCCAGGGGCAGGGGCAGGGGCGGGGGTTGGAAGATGGGCTGCATGTTTCAGCTCTCCACTGTTTGAACGATTTGCTGCACCGCTTCGCGCGCGTGGGCGGCCAGCCGGCTGCGATCGAGACCGGGAATCTCGCCGTCAACCACCACGGGCTTGCCAGCCACCCACACGGTGCCCGTCTGCAGCGCACGGCCGCACAGCACCGGTGCACTGCCCGGGTCGTGCAGCCCGATGGCGGCAGCGCTGTCCAGTCGGTAGCTGGCCAGGTCGGCGGCCTGGCCAATCTCGATGGTGCCGATGCCCGGCAGGCCCAGCACCTCGGCGCCGCCGGCCGTGGCCATGCGCATCACGTCGTCGGTGCTCAAGGCGTCCGGGCCATGGCGCAGCCGATGCATCAAGTAGGCCATGTGCACTTCGCTGAGCATGTCGGCGGCTTCATTCGACGCAGCACCGTCCACACCGAACGACACCTTGGCACCCAGGCGAAGCAGCTCCACCACTGGCGCCGTGCCGGAGCCCAGACGCGCATTGCATTGCGGGCAGTGCGCCATGCCTGTACCGCTCTGCGCCAGCAGCCGCTGTTCGGCCGCTTCCATCCACACCAGATGGGCGAACCACACATCCGGCCCCACCCATTCGTGCCGCTCCACAAAGGCAAGCGGTGTGCAGCCGTGCACCTCGGCGGTGTGGCGCCCGTAGTCGGCTGTCTCAGACAGATGGCTGTGCATGCGCAACTTCAATGACCGCGCAAAGCGTGCGATCTCGCGCAATTCATCTGGCAGTACCGACCAGTTGGGTGTGGTCGGCGCCACCACCACGCGGCGCATGGCGTCGGAGGCGGTGTCGTTGAAGCGGGCTGCATCGTCTGCCACGCGGCGGAAGAAGAGGTCCAGCGGTTCAGGGGCAATCTGCGGTGAAGGTGTGGCGTCTATGAGCCGCACCTGCGTGGCCACACCCCGGCACACCACCATGCGCACGCCCAGCCTGTCGGCTTCATCGAACACCACAGCAGTGGGATCGAACGGCATGTCCGGGTAGTGGTGGTACTGGTGGTCGGCCACCGTGGTACAGCCCGAGAGCAGCAGTTCGCTCAGGCCCACGCGCACAGCCAGGCGAAACACCGCTTCATGATTGAACGCGCGGCGGTGGCGTACCGGCACGTTGGTCAGCCAGTCGGCCAGCCGCACGTTCAGGCCCGCCGGCACGCCCTTGAGCAGGCTTTGGAACAGGTGGTGGTGGGTGTTCACCCAGCCTGGCGCAAGCACGCAGTTCGAGGCGTCATACACCACCTCCCCTGGCTCGGGCTCAAAAGCGCCGATGGCCTGGATTTTTCCGCTGCGTACGCGCACGTCGCCCTGGTCCTGCGGCAGTCGCGCTCGCTCGCCAGCAAGGCCGGTGAGCACGACCGTGGCGTTCTGGATGAGGCAGTCGCTCATGGCAAGGTGGCGCTTGTTTTCAGGGCTTGTGCCCGGGAACGTTGGCCACCGCCGCATTCGCAACGGCCACCCGGTCAATGGCCTTGAGCTGAACGGGCAGAAAAGAACGGCTGCGATGCATGAGGTGCTCCAAAGGCGTGCGACTTGTGGCCACCCCGTTCAGCCATGCAGCCCAACGGGACGGAACAAGAGCAATTTCCGGGCACGTGCCACTGGGGCACCACGCTGAACGCTTCTACTCTTCGGGTCATTCCATGCACAAGCCATGCCAGGCCGGATTCGCCAAAACGGTGCGCCGCCATGGCCTGTCTTTTGCTAGCATCTTGTCCCAGAGTAGAAGCGTTCACCCTGCAACACGCAGGGCCGGAAATTGCTCTTGAGATCCCTCAAGCCAATTCATTCAGGAGCGTTTCATGCTGGTCACCCAACAGCCCATCTTCCGCAAACACTGGCACGCCGTCATGCCATTGAGCCACCTGCAGGAGGGACCCAAGCCCTTCACCCTGCTGGGTGAAAACATCGTGCTCTTTCTGGATGAGCAAGGCGAGCCTGCCGCACTGAAGGACCGTTGCTGCCACCGCACCGCCAGGCTCAGCAAGGGCTGGTGCAAGAACGGCAACATCCAGTGCGGCTACCACGGCTGGGTCTACAACCGCAGCGGCCGCGTGATCGAAATTCCCCAGTACGGTGCAGACCGCGAAATTCCAAAGGACTACGGCACGCCGGCCTACCATTGCTTGGCGCGCTATGGCTACGCCTGGGTGGCACTGGAAGAGCCAGTGGCCGACATTCCGT
>JAABRN010000474.1 GCA_011390855.1 Hydrogenophaga sp.
AGCCCTCGATCATGGGGCACCCAGTGACCGCGAACCACTGGCGAGCAGTGCCTTCGGAGGCGGCCATACCGCCTGCTTGAGAGAGAACCAGATTCGAAAAATCGAGCTGTCTGAACTGCGAATCCTGCAGGAGGGCGTTGAACAAGGTGTTGACAGCTGGGAATATGTGAAACGGGCGCCGCTTGAGTGTGGCGACGACCTTGGGGATGTCGCGTGGATTCGGTATCAGCGTCATGTGAGCTCCCCACCTGATGGCCAACAGACTCAAGGTGAGGGCGAAGATGTGATAAAGCGGCAGCGCGGCAACGGCATTGACAGAACGCACGTCGCTGACTCTGCTCACTGCAGGCTGGAACCAGGCTTCAGCTTGA
>JAABRN010000475.1 GCA_011390855.1 Hydrogenophaga sp.
GGTGTACTGCAGAAAGGCCACCGAATCGAGATTGGCCTGACTGGGTTTGAGTGACAGACCACGACCGTCTTGAACCACTTTTCGAAAGCTGGTGATCGTCCTGGGACCAGAAGGGCCATTCAGGGGGAGTTTGAAAGCCGGGACCATCTTCGCCAGGTGCCGCACTGCAAAAGTCAGCCAGCGTCCATTCCAGAACCCGAGCATATCCCCGAGGCTTGCCAGCACGACCACCTTCAATGGTGTCTCATCGATGATCTCTTCAAGTGTGGTGGCGAAATTTTCAAGAATCACGATGCCTTTGGCGCCTGAATCGGTCAGCTGATGTCCGAGCTCGCGCCCGGTGTAGAGTGGGTTGACATTCACAATGGTGAAGCCGGCACGTGCGATGGCGGCCATGGCGACCAGAAATTGAGGCACGTTCGGGAGCATCACCGCCACCCGGTCTCCTTGCTCGAAGCCCTGGCTTTGTAGCCAGGCACCCAAGGCTGTGCTGAGCTCGTCAAGCTCGCCGTAGCTCATCCACTGCTCCATGCAAACAGACACAGGATGACGTGCATGCTTCCTGAACGCTTCCTCAAGCAGCGCCGCCAAAGACCGATACTGATCAGGCTCGACCTCATGCGGAACGCCTGTGGGATATTGAGACAGCCAGGGACGGGTCATGGATTCGGAGGAAAAGTTGAAAACGTCATGGATTCTGTCTTGGCGTTGCGCTTGCGAACACAGGGCGACCCCTAGGAGGGTGTCGCCGAAAGCACAACTCCTCAGCTCAAGTTAAACCAATCTGGGCTTCTGCCTCGAATTCCGCAGCCACTTGTGGAGCATCGGCGTCGAAAAGCGCGCCAATCCAATGGCGTTCTCGGGTCTGGATCGCATGCATGAATTCATCTGGACTGCGCATGCAGGCAAAAGAGTCAAATCCTTTCTCAAGAAAACCCTGCAGCTCGGACAGTCCGGCAAGACTTGCGGGCCGGCGCATCATTTTCAATCCCAGGCGCAGTGAGGGGTTGCGGGTGAGCCGCTGTAACTCGCTGCCCATGTGCTGCACCACAGTAAGCTGCCGACGCCTCTCTTCTGGAGCGCCGGTCAAACGCCAGCTGTTCACATACCGAAGTGCCATGGGCGTGTCTTCGGGTTGAGCCATCCAGTGGGACGCCAACGCGTGATCAAGGACCTCTGTGAGCGCATGGGTTTCTGACAAATCCACCGCAAGCGAACTCACCGCTGCCGGGAACATGCGCTCCAAGGCGCCGGCAATGCGGCCGAATTGGCGATCGCGTTCGGAAAAATCATGCTCGCCATAGAGTTCTTCGAGAAAGAAGCGCGTGGCTGGTGCAAACTGCGGCCTCGCAAGAAAGTCCGCATAGGTGCCCCTGAAACGCCGAGCTTGCAGGCGCTTGATGACATGCACTGCCTGCGCCAAGCCTTGCTGGTGTGCGCGCTCGCGCAGAGCGGTTACACGTGCAAGGTGCACACGGATGGCATCTGCGGCGCTGCGAACGGAGTTCATTTCAGTATCCATCTGGCGGTTTGAAGCGGGCCACATTGCAAAACGCGAGTGCTTTTTGGCAGTGAAATGGCCGTGCGATAGTCCAACCTTTACTCAACTTCAGTTCCCAGTATCCATGACAGACACGCCTCTCAAAGGTTCAGTGCTGGCCCGCCTTCAACAAGGAATCGCGATCGGGGTCATGGGCGGCGCAGTGATCTGGGTGTGGTGGTTCTGGCCGCGACATCCGGGCTGGGCCGTTGCAGGCGCAATGACCTTTGTGTTTGCGCATGCCGTGGTGCTGATGGTTGAGTGTGTCATCGGTGCATTGATCAACCGTCAGGATCCAGCGCCAACAGCCGGTTGGAAAGCGTGGCTGGGTGCCTGGTGGTCTGAGTCAAGGGTGGCACCCTTGGTGTTTGCCTGGAGGCAACCCTTTCGTTGGCGCCGTTTACCCGACGACAACAAGCCGGCCGGCAAAGCATGTGCTGCTGTGGTGCTGGTACACGGGTTTGTTTGCAACCGCGGGTTCTGGCTTCCTTGGATGAATGTCCTGCGTGCCCAAGGTGTGCCCTATGTGTCCGTCAATCTCGAGCCAGCGTTCGGAAGCATCGATGCCTACGATTCGCTCATTGAAGACGCAGTGCAACGTGCCGAACGGATCACCGGTCTGCCACCCATCTTGATTTGCCACAGCATGGGCGGTTTGGCCGTGCGTGCGTGGCTCAGCCGCCAGCCGGTACAGCAGCGCGTGCGAGCTGTGATCACCATCGGGACCCCGCATCGCGGTACATGGCTAGGACGCCTTAGCCATGTGACCAATGGGCGGCAGATGCAGCCGGGTTGCCAATGGCTGGTGGCCCTCGAAAAGCGTGAGCAGGAACGGAGCACATCCCCCTATGCTGACTTCGTCTGCTGGTATTCCAACACCGATAACATCGTGTTTCCTGCCTCAACCGCCACGTTGCCAGGAGCCGACAACCGTTTGCTCGAAGGAGCGGCGCATGTGGCGATGGCCTTTCATCCAACGGTGATGGCAGAGTCCATGATGTTGGTCAGGTCAGCTTCAGCACCAGTCTGAGTCACTGGGCAACGTCCGCCCTGTCCCACTGCAAACGACGGTTTCAAGCGTCTTTGCCCACAGGCGCCAACACACCACGGCGCATCTGGTCCAGTTCCATGGTTTCGAACAGCGCCTTGAAGTTGCCCTCTCCAAAACCCTGGTTGCCTTTGCGCTGGATGAACTCGAAGAAGATCGGCCCGAGCTGGTTTTCGCTGAAGATCTGGAGCAGCAGCTCACCGGGGTTGCCATCCACCAGGATGTTGCGCTGCTTCAGGGCTTCCACACTCTCCCCGTGATCGGGAATGCGTTTGTCCAGCAGTTCGTAATAGGTGTCGCTCGTGTTGAGCAGCTTCACGCCGCTGAGTTCCAACGCGTCGACCGTGTCGTATAAGTTGGTCGAGCCCATGGCGATGTGCTGAATGCCCTCGCCGTGGTACCGATCCAAATATTCCTGGATCTGGCCGGACTTCTCGTTGCCCTCTTCATTGATAGGGATGCGGATCTTGCCGCACGGACTTGTCATGGCTTTGCTCTTGACGCCGGTGGACTGGCCTTCAATGTCGAAGTAGCGCACCTCGCGGAAATTGAACAGGCGTTCATAGAAGCCGGCCCACTCGTCCATGCGACCGCGGTGCACGTTGTGCGTGAGGTGGTCGATGTAGGTGAGCCCGTGACCAACCGGGCTGAGTTCGGCGCTGGAGTCTGCTGCGAATGGCTCAAAGTCCACGTCGTAGAAGCCAATGTTGCCGATGTCGCCGGTCTGCGCACCGTTTTTGCCGCGCCATTTGTCGATGAAGTAAATGATGGAGTCGCCAATGCCCTTGATGGCGGGAATGTTGAGTTCACCGGGGCCGGCCGCCTGTGCGTAGCCCCAGGCACCCAGGGAAATGGCGCGTTCGTAAGCGGCCTTGGCGTCTTTCACGCGGAAGGCGATGGCACACACGCTTGGGCCATGCAGGCGGGCAAAGCGCTGAGCAAAGCTGTCGGGCTCGGCGTTGATGATGAAGTTGATCTCGCCCTGCCGGTAAAGCGTGACCGCCTTGTGGCGGTGCTTGGCAATTGGCTTGAAACCCATGCGTTGGAACAAGGTGCCCATGGCCACGGGATCGGGCGCCGCGTACTCGATGAACTCGAATCCGTCGGTACCCATGGGGTTGTCCCATGTGGCGGAGGTTTGGTCTGGTTGGGTGGCATTCATGGCTGTCTCCATCGGGGTGGGGTGAATACGCCACTGTATCGGCGCAGCGCGTCACGATTCCAGCGTTTTGTGGCGCATGGCTTGTCTGAAATGCAGAAAACTTGCAAAATCATGCGCATGCAAGCACTTGACAAGCTCGACCGTCACATTTTGCGCAGCCTCCAGGCCGACGGCAGGGCTACCTACGACCAGATCGCGGAGGTGGTGGGCTTGTCGGCGAGCGCCGTGCTGCGCCGCGTAAAGCGGCTGGAGGAGGCCGGTGTGATCGACCGCTATGTGGCGCTTGTCAAACCAGAGAGTGTGGGCCTGGGGCTGACTGCCTATGTGAATGTGCGCCTGGAAAAACACACCGAGGCCAGCAAACGCAACCCCATGGATCTGTTCAGGGCCAGTGTGATGGCTTGGCCCGAAGTGGTGGAGTGCGCCGCGCTCACCGGGGAGATGGACTACCAGTTGAGGTTGGTCGTGGCTGACATGGCGGCGTATTCCCGGTTCATGATGGACACCTTGCTTCAACATCCCAGTGTGCAGGACTGCAAGACCAGCTTTGTGATGGATCGCCTCAAAAGCACGACGGCCCTCCCAGTGTGAGTACTCGCTTGGAAAGTAAAGGGCTATGGGCGCCGCCTGTCGGGTCGCTTCGCCTTTAGAGGATTGCGTCCTTGGCGATTTAGGGAAAACCCTTACATTCGCTCAATGGTCAATCCACTTCACTGGTTCAAGCCCGGAGCGCCCTCAGTCGAGGCGCACACTGGCGCTGCAGGCCCGGCCACCGAGCCCGCCACGCAGAAGTCGGTGGTGGTGCCCATTCGCTCAATCGGCCCAGCCCAGGTGGACCGGGTGGTCGAGCATCTGCTGGGGCTGGAGCCCCATGACCGTTACCTGCGGTTCGGTTACTCAGCCAGCGACGAACACATCCGCCGCTACGTCAACCAGATCAACTTCGACCGGGATGAGCTGTTTGGCATCTTCAACCGCAAGCTGGAGCTGATTGCCATGGCCCACCTCGCTTTTTCAGTGGACCCGCAATACAACAGCTGCGCCGAGTTCGGCGTCTCTGTGGCGGGGGCCGCGCGCGGGCGCGGTTTCGGCAGTCGACTCTTTGAGCGGGCGGTCATGCACGCGCGCAACGAAGGCGTCGTGATGCTTTTCATACATGCGCTCACCGAAAACACCGCCATGCTCAAGATCGCGCGCAACGCGGGTGCCATCATCGAGCGCGATGGGTCAGAAAGTGAGGCACACCTGCGCTTGCCGCCCGCCGATTTCGATTCAAGAGTGACCGAAATGGTGCGCCAGCACATGGCCTTTACCGACTACCACCTCAAGGCTCAGGCCAAACAGTTCTGGAGCTTGTTGTCCCGCTTGCAGTACCGCCGAGAGGGTGA
The DNA here is from genome assembly GCA_011390855.1 of Hydrogenophaga sp. Taxonomy (GTDB): domain Bacteria; phylum Pseudomonadota; class Gammaproteobacteria; order Burkholderiales; family Burkholderiaceae_C; genus Hydrogenophaga. The sequence continues at coordinate 5,139 of JAABRN010000475.1, forward strand.
GCGTGCGAAGGCGGAATAGGCCAAGACGGCATATTTGAGAACCCGCACCTTTGCGTTGAGCAGCAGGCTTGCGTTATCCTTGCAAACTGTTTCAACAACCCATCCCCTTCAGTGGCCGAATCCCCTCCCAGTCCTGGGCCGCAGCGCAGCCTGCGGCATGTCGACAAACGTGGTTTCCTTCAAAAGCTCGCGGAGTTCATCCACCCCGGGCCGGATTCCAAGGATGAACTGATCGAAACCCTCGCAGAGGCTGAGGAAAACGAGATCATCAACGCCGAATCGCGGGTGATGCTCGAAGGGGTGCTCCGCATCGCGGACATGACCGCAGGGGATGTCATGGTGGCCGCACCCCGCATGGATGTGCTCAGCATCCATGCTCCCTACGAAGAGTTGCTGCACATCGTGATCGACACGGCGCACTCGCGTTTTCCCGTGTTCGACGGTGAACGGGAAAACATCATCGGCATCCTGCTGGCCAAAGACCTCCTCAAGCTGCAGCGCGCTCCTGAACTCAATCTGCGTGCACTGCTGCGCCCGGCCACCTTCGTGCCCGAAACCAAGGGCCTCAACGACCTGCTGCGCGAATTCAGGGGCAACCGCAATCACCTCGCTATCGTCATCGACGAATTTGGCAGGGTGGCAGGCCTTATCACCATCGAGGATGTGCTCGAAGAGATTGTGGGCGAGATCGAGGACGAGTTTGACGAAGACGAAGACGAGGGCGACATCTTTGCCCTGGCCGACAGTACCTGGCGCGTGAGTGGTGACACGTCGATCGAACGCATCAACGAATCGTTCGGACTGAAGCTGTCAGAAGAAGACTTCGACACCATCGGCGGGCTCATCGCCCACACCATGGGTCATGTGCCCAAGCGAGGCGAAGTACACGAAGTCGAAGGCCTGAACTTCGTCGTCCTGCACACCAAGGGCGGTGCGGTGAAGTGGTTCAAGGTCATGCCTCGCGCTGTCGAGGCCTGACCCCGGGCGCGCCGCCTGCTTCAGCATGCGCAGCCTGTTCGGGTCGCTGCATACCCCTTCGAGCTTCTCGCCACTCAGCGGCCGGCCGCCAGGGCGCAGTCTGGGCCATCGCAGCGGCGTGTGGTGGTTGCTGTGCATCGCCGGGGGGTGGCTGCAAGCCGCCTCGCTGGCTTGGCCCTTTGCTTCCTGGAGCCTGACGGGAACATCCCAGGGTCAGCCCGACGGATGGCTGCAGATCGCTTCACTGTCTCTGCTGGTGCTGGCTTTGCAGAACAGCGATCGCGCCGGTCAGGCGCTCTGGCGCGGCTGGCTTTTTGCCATCGTCTGGCTGGCGGGCACCTTCTGGTGGCTGTTTGTGTCGATGCACGTTTACGGTGGGCTGGCCGCATGGATGGCGGTGCTGGCGGTGCTCGCGCTTGCTGGGGCACTCGCTCTTCCTTACGCCGCAGCTGCGGGCGTGTTGTGCGTATGGGCACCCAAGTCCCGCGTGGGCCAGGCGGTGCTTTTTGCGGCGCTGTGGACGTTGGCCGAACTGATTCGCGGTCGCTGGTTCACCGGGTTTCCCTGGGGTGCCGGCGGCTATGCGCAGGTGGAGTTGTTGGCCGCCTGGGCGCCTTGGGTGGGTGTGTACGGCATGGGCCTGCTGTCCGCGTTATTGGCCTACGTGATGGCTTCACTGGTCAACGGCATTCTGCAAGCGGTCAGCCGGTGGGTGCTGGCACCGGTATCGCGGTTGCACAAGGCCAAGGCACGGACGGGTGGCGGTGCGTTGGGTTCGATCACCGCCAGCGACGTTGTGATCGGGTTGATGGCGCTGGCAATGCTGGGTGCATTGGTTTTCACCATGAGCCATGGTGCCGAACGATGGCGCAACCTGGCGCTGCAGCCGACCGGCGATGCGGGCACGCTGCGCGTCTGGCTGTTGCAGGGCAATATTGCTCAGGATGAAAAGTTCGAGCCCGGTACAGGAATGGCACAAGCGCTGGAGTGGTACCCGGCGCAGTTTGCCGATGCGGTGAAAGCAGCGACGAGCGGGGCCGAGAAGGCGCCACAACTCGTGGTAGCGCCTGAAACCGCGTTGCCCTTGTTGCCCCAGCAACTGAATGCCTCCTTCTGGCAGCCCTTTTTCCAAGGTCTCGCACAGCAGCCTGAAACCTCGGCCATCAGCGCCCTGATGGGATTGCCGCTGGGCAGCTTCTCGCGTGGGTACACCAACTCGGCCTGGGGCATCACGCCGCAGTCCGCTGCGATGGCGCTGGAGGGCTTGCAAGGCGGTCAGTTGCCCGCCGCCTGGGAAGGTACCGGCGGTGCCACAGAAGGCTTATTTCGGTACGACAAGCACCATCTGGTGCCGTTTGGCGAGTTCATTCCACCGATGTTCCGCTGGTTCATCGACATGATGAACATCCCGCTGGGCGACTTCAGCCGGGGCGGGCTGGGCCAGCCCGCATGGTCCGTGGCGGGGCAGCGCATCTCGCCCAACATCTGTTATGAAGATTTGTTTGGGGAAGAACTGGCCGCGTCGTTTGAAGATCCGCAGCTTGCGCCGACCGTGCTGGTCAACCTGAGCAACATCGGCTGGTTCGGTGACACAGTGGCCATTGACCAGCACCTGCACATCTCGCGCCTGCGCGCCATGGAACTGGGGCGGCCCATGCTGCGCGCCACCAACACCGGGGCCACGGCGGTGATCGACCATCTTGGGCAGGTTACCCACCAGCTGCCGCGACTCACTCGCGATCGGCTGGAAGCCAGCGTACAAGGGCGCTCCGGCCTCACCCCGTTCGCCCGATGGGCTTCGCGCTGGGGCCTGTGGCCGCTGTGGGGTGGCTGCATGGCGGCGGTGTTCCTTGTGATTGTGGGCAGCCGCTTGTCCCGTCGCCGTTCTTCGGCCCCGTAAAATCAGCGGTTTACCGATGCGCCCACCTGGGCGCCGGTCTCCCTTGTTCAGCCACTTTGGGTCCGGGCACTGCCCCGGGGCCTTGCCCGCATGTTGACCTTCCAGCAAATCATTCTGAAACTGCAGTCGTACTGGGACGCCCAGGGCTGCGCGCTGCTGCAGCCCTACGACATGGAGGTGGGTGCCGGCACCAGTCACACCGCCACCTTCTTGCGCGCACTGGGCCCTGAACCCTGGAAGGCCGCCTACGTGCAACCCAGCCGCCGTCCCAAGGACGGCCGCTACGGTGAGAACCCCAACCGCCTGCAGCACTACTACCAATACCAGGTCGTGCTGAAGCCCGCGCCCAGCAACATCCTGGAGTTGTACCTGGGCTCCCTTGAAGCGCTGGGATTCGACCTGAAGAAGAACGACATCCGTTTCGTGGAAGACGACTGGGAAAACCCGACGCTGGGTGCCTGGGGCCTGGGCTGGGAGGTGTGGCTCAACGGCATGGAGGTCACGCAGTTCACCTACTTCCAGCAGGTGGGCGGTATCGACTGCAGGCCCATCACTGGCGAAATCACCTACGGCCTGGAGCGTCTGGCCATGTACCTGCAGGGCGTGGACAACGTCTACGACCTGGTGTGGACCCAGGGCGCCGATGGGGCCAGGCTGAGCTACGGCGACGTCTACCTCCAGAACGAGAAGGAACAGTCGGCCTACAACTTCGAACATGCCGACGCCGATTTCCTGTTCACCGCTTTCAGCGCCCACGAAAAGCAGGCCAGGCACCTGATGGAGCAGCAGCTGGCACTGCCGGCTTATGAGCAGGTGCTCAAGTGCGCGCACAGCTTCAACTTGCTGGACGCGCGCGGCGCCATCAGCGTGACCGAGCGCGCCGCCTACATTGGCCGCATCCGCAACCTGGCGCGTGGCGTGGCACAAAGCTATTACGAGAGCCGTGAACGCCTGGGCTTCCCCATGGCGCCGCGTGAATGGGTGGAACAGATGGCGAAGAAGGCCGCATGACATGAGGCACCCC
>JAABRN010000485.1 GCA_011390855.1 Hydrogenophaga sp.
CGCCTGGCGCGAGGTGCTGGCCTGAAATCTGTTGAAGCGCGAAGCTCTTGCCGAGGCTGAGCCCCTCGCCTACTTGCCCAGCAGCTTGAACACGTCCCGCGCAGCCGAAACCGTATCGGCAATATCCTGCGCCGTGTGCGCGGCACTCACGAACCCGGCTTCGTACAGCGCAGGGGCGATGTACACACCACGGTCGAGCAAACCATGGAACAGGGTGTTGAAACGTGGGCCGTCGGTGGTCATGACCTTGGCGTAGTTCTGCGGCAACTCGTCGAACAGGAAAAATCCGAACATGCCGCCCTGGCTGTCGCCGCACATCGTCACGCCCTCGGCCGCGGCGGCAGACGTGAGGCCGCTCACCAGGGATTGTGTGGTGGCTGTCAGTTGCTCAAAAAAGCCCGGCTTGCTGATCTCCTTCAGCGTGGCCAGTCCGCAGGCCGTGGCCACCGGGTTGCCACTCAGGGTGCCCGCCTGGTAAACGCCACCCAGCGGCGCCAGTTGTTCCATGACCGCACGCTTGGCGCCGAAGGCGGCCAGCGGCATGCCCCCGCCAATCACCTTGCCCATCACCGTCATGTCTGGTTCGAACCCCGGAATCAACTGCGCATAGACACTCTGCGCCCCGCCGAGCGCCACCCGGAAACCTGTCATCACCTCGTCAAAGGCGAGCAGGGCACCGTGCTGCGTGCACAGTTCGCGGCAGCGCTTCATGAACGGCACGCTGGCGCGCACGAAATTCATGTTGCCTGCGATGGGCTCGATCATCAGGCAGGCCACTTCTGGACCATGTTCTGCAAATGCCGCTTCCAGTTGTTCGATGTTGTTGTACTCCAGCACCAGCGTGTGCTGCACCACCTCGGGCGGAACACCGGCACTCGTCGGGTTGCCAAACGTGGCCAGACCAGAGCCTGCCTTGACCAGCAGCGCGTCTGCATGGCCGTGGTAGCAGCCCTCGAATTTGATGATCTTCTTGCGCCCGGTGGCACCGCGTGCGAGGCGGATCGCGCTCATGCCAGCTTCGGTGCCCGAACTCACCAGACGCACCATGTCGATGCTGGGAACCAGCGCGATGATGGCTTCGGCGAGTTCGACTTCGCGCTCTGTGGGCGCGCCAAACGAGAAGCCGTCAAGCACCGCTTTCTGCACCGCCTCCACCACGGCCGGGTGGCCATGCCCCAGGATCATCGGGCCCCAGGATCCGATGTAGTCGATGTAGCGCTGACCGTTGGCGTCCCAGAAATAGGCGCCTTCTGCACGTTGAACAAAACGAGGTGTTCCACCCACTGCGCGGAACGCGCGGACAGGCGAATTCACGCCGCCAGGGATCAGTGCTTTGGCGCGTTCGAAGAGTTGCAGGTTTCGGTCAGGTGAGGTCATGGTGTGGTCAAGGGTGATTTGCTTCAGGTGCTACCGGTGCGTAGCTCCTGGATGGTGCCGGAGATTGAATAGCCTCGCATGAAAACGCCCGATCCAGAGACACCGAGGAGCCAGCTCAACCATGCATCTGGCGCCTCCCACCTTCAGGGGGGTGGCGCCGAACGGGCCGCGGGGGGCGTCCAAGTCAATGCCGTGTCGTGTCCAGGGGAAAGTCCTCGGCATCGAGAGTGCTGTCCGACGCGTTTTCGTTCGCTTCAGTGGCTTCGTCGTCCTCATCTTCGTGGGCCCAGAAAAGACGGTCGGGCACGGCGTGTCCCATGCCTGGTTGGAACCCGGCGTCCAGGCACTGGTCCAGGTAGGTCAGGGCTTCCGCGCAGGCGGCTTGCAAATCGGCTCCCGCTGCAATCAACGCACACAAGGCTGCCGACAAGGTATCGCCAGCACCGCTGAATGTGGCCTCAAAGCGTTCATAACGTGCACTGGCGAGCACGGTTTCGGGTGAGGCGAGGTGGCTCTCCAGGTATTGATCGGCCGCATTGAAGCCGGTCACCAGCGTGTAAGGCACACCGTGCACCGCGGCGGCCCGGGCTACCTCGCGCGCATTCGGTGCCCGATCCCCTTCCCAGTCGGGAAGCAGCCACCTGCACAAGGTGCTGTGGTTGCCCACCAGCACCGTGGTCTGGGGAAGCAGCAACTCGGTGCATGCATCCAGATAGGTCTCGATCGCCAGTTCGTCCCACCACGACAGGTCGGGCATGTAGGCGATCACCGGCACTTCCGAATAGTCGGTCGTGATCTCGGCAATGGCACTGAGGTTCTCGGGGCTGCCCACGAAGCCGACCTTGAAAGCCTGCACGGGCATGTCTTCCAGTGCGCAGCGGGCCTGATCGGTGAGCGCTTCTTCGTCGAACGCGATGTGGTCGTGAATGTCGGAAGTGTCCCGGATGTAGGTACCGGTCACCACGGGCAGCACGTGGGCTGACGCGCTCGACATGGCGGTCAGGTCGGCACTGAGGCCCCCCGCTCCGCTGGGGTCGTTGGCGTTGAACACCATGACACAGGGCAGAGAGGCTTCACCCGGTTCGATCACAGGCTTGGCCGCTGGGGTTTCGGGAATGTCGGGCATGAGGGGTGAGGGAAGTGGTCCCGGCCACAAAGCCTGGGCGGTTGCCGACGCACATCGGAAGGTCCAGCGTGTCACTGGTCGGACAGGCGCCGGATGGACGGTAACCTGATCGATACAATCGCCACATTCTATGACAATGCCCCCCATGAACATGACCGAAACCAAGACTTGGATGTGCCTGATTTGCGGCTGGATTTACGACGAAGCTTCTGGCGCAGTCGAGCACGGCATTGCACCCGGAACGCCATGGGCTCAAGTACCCATGAATTGGACCTGCCCGGAGTGTGGCGCCCGCAAGGAAGATTTTGAGATGGTTCAAATTTGATGTTTTGAATTGCCTCTTAATTAACGCTTCGCCCGCAATGTTCATTCGCCAAGGCCCCTGTCTGCAAGTGATGCAGATATGATCTCGCCGACCAAGACTGGCCCGAGCGCCAGCCATGATGTCAGAGCTGTGCGCCTCCTGCCCTGTCCGTTAACTGGAGTGACCTGATCGTGAGCACGACACCTGCATACAAAGTCCTCGTTGTGGACGACAGCAACACCATCCGCCGCAGTGCAGAGATTTTTTTGAAGCAAGGTGGGCACGAAGTGCTGTTGGCGGACGACGGTTTTGATGCGTTGGCAAAGATCAATGACTACCAGCCCGACCTCGTGTTCTGCGACATCCTCATGCCCCGGCTCGACGGCTACCAGACCTGCGCCATCATCAAACGCAACGCCCGGTTTGCCAACATTCCCGTCGTGATGCTTTCGTCCAAGGATGGCGTGTTCGACAAGGCGCGTGGCCGCATGGTCGGATCACAGGACTACCTCACCAAGCCGTTCACCAAAGACCAACTGTTGCAAGCCGTGCAGCAGTATGGAGCCAACCTCACCGGAGCAGTCTGATGCCTATCCAAAAAGTCCTTGTTGTTGATGACTCAAAAACCGAGCTCATGGTTCTGTCGGACCTGTTGGGTAAAAACGGCTACAGCGTGCGCACCGCCGAGAATGCGGATGAAGCCTTTCGTCGGCTAAGCGAGGAAAAGCCTGACTTGATCCTGATGGACGTTGTGATGCCCGGTCAGAATGGCTTTCAGTTGACTCGGGCCATCACCCGGGACCCGCAGTATTCCAATATTCCCATCATCATGTGCACCAGCAAAGATCAGGAAACCGACCGCGTCTGGGGCATGCGCCAAGGCGCTCGTGATTACGTCACCAAGCCGGTCGATGCCGAGGAACTGATGTCCAAGATCCGGGCGCTGGGCTGAAGCCCCGAGCGCGACCCTCGCACACCGAGCATGGCCAACAGACAGTCACTCAAAGACCTTCAGGAACGACTGGCCCAGCGCCTGTCGGCAGCCAAAACCGAAGCTGTCAGCGCTTCCTGGCTCGCTGTGGAGGCTGGTGGGCAACGCTTCCTCCTGCCACTTGTTCAGTCCGGAGAGATCTTTCCTTGGGCTGCGGTGCAGGATGTGCCCTACACCAAGGCTTGGTATCTTGGTGTTTCCAGTTTGCGTGGGGGCTTGCATGGCGTGATCGACCTGGCCAGGCTGGTCGGTGGAGTTGCCGGAGCGGGGCCCCACACCGAGCGGATCACCTCCGAATCCCGTCTCGTGAGCTTCCATCATGCGCTAGGCGTCAATGCCGTGATGTTGATTGACCGACTGCTGGGGTTGAGGAACCCCGCGAACTTCAGCATGCTGGCGCAGGTGCCTGAAGGTGTGCCCACCTATGTTTCCCGGTGCCTGCTCGACGTGCAGGGCCAGACATGGCTAGAAATTGATCTCCAGGGCTTGTCGACGGAGCCGGAGTTTCTCGCCATTGCAGCCTGAGGCTTGTGGCGTCAAACGCCGCAGCCCAGACTTTATTTTTGTTGGAAGGTTTTTTCATGGCCACGATCGATCGATTCCAGGGACTGTTCAAGAAGAATACGGGTGACGAACCAGACCTGTCGAACGCCACCGATCAGGAGATCGCCGAGATGGCGGCCGCCCGTCTTTCACCCCGACCACTGGATGGTTCCGAGCCCTATTCATCAGATGAAAAGGGCGGTTCGGGTTCGTCGGCCGGATTGGTCACGCTTCCTTTGCTGGGGTCCAAGCCTGCTGATCAGCATCAGCGTACCCTGGCAGTCTTGCTCGCTGTGGGTCTCATTTTCCTGGGCGCGTTGACCTTCTTCATCTTGAGCCAGACGGACAAGACCAGTCAGCAGGTGGCTGCCAGCGGTCAGGCATTGATGCAGTCGCAGCGTCTTGCGAAGAGCGTGTCTCAGGCACTGGTGGGAAGCCCTGAAGCCTTCTCCGAAGTGAAGGACAGTTCGACCGTGTTGGCTCGTAACGTCCGCGGTCTGCAGCAGGGTGACAACGAGTTGGGCATTGATGCTGCTGGTGCCGCATTCGATCCCTTGCTGACCGATCTGCTCCCCAAGGTGGATCTTGCCGAACGCAATGCAGCAGCGGTGCTGGAACAAGAGCCCGTTTTGACCCAGGTGGGTGCCGCTCTGGGCACCATCAACCGGCAATCGTCCGACCTGCTCGAAATTGCAGAGACCATTTCATCGCTCAAGTTGCAGCAGAGCGCGCCAGCAGTGGAAATCGCTGCGTCGGGCCAGCTGGTGATGTTGACGCAGCGGATTGGTAAATCGGCCAACGAATTCCTGACGCTCGAAGGCGTGAGTCCTGAAGCGGTGTTCTTGCTGGGCAAAGACTTGAACACATTCAAGGAGATCTCCGAAGGTTTGCTCAATGGCAGCGAAGAACTGCGTCTTGCCCCTGCCCGGGACGCGCAGATCAGGGAGAGTCTGGAAGCCTTGCTGGCTCTCTACGAACAAACCCGTACGGAAGCCGGTGCGATTCTGGGCAACCTCCAGGGCCTCGTGTCTGCGCGTGAAGCCCAGGCCAGCATCATTTCCGACAGCGAACCGCTGCGATTGGGTTTGCAACAATTGCAGAGCGATCTCTCGTCACGCGCCGGCTTGGGTGCGGGTGAGCTGGCTGCTCTGATCATTTCTGCCCTGTTTGCTCTGTTGTGCGCAGGCGGTCTGGCCTATGTGCAGCTGCTGGACAGTCGCCAACGTCAGCTGGTTGCAGAGAGTCAGCGAGTGGAGGCCGAGTCGCTCGAGCAGGATGCCAAGCGCGTCAACGATGCCAACCAGGCGGCCATTTTGCGATTGATGAACGAACTGCAGACAGTGGCTGAAGGGGACTTGACACAAGAAGCCACTGTGACCGAAGACATCACTGGCGCCATTGCTGACTCGGTGAACTACACAGTGGAAGAACTGCGTTCGCTGGTGGGCAACGTGCAGGCCACGGCCACCCGAGTTGCACAAACGACGTCGGCGGTGGAGAGCACCTCCACCGAGCTGTTGGCGGCCTCTACCGAACAGCTTCGTGAGATTCGCGAAACCGGTCAGTCGGTGCTGGAAATGGCGCAACGAATCAACCAGGTGTCGGGACAGGCGCAAGAGTCGGCCTCGGTGGCCCGCACTTCTCTGGAAGCTGCCGAATCCGGTCTGCAGGCTGTGCAGGACGCCATCGGCGGTATGAACGCCATCCGGGACCAGATCCAGGAAACGTCCAAGCGCATCAAGCGGCTGGGTGAGTCTTCACAGGAAATTGGCGAAATCACCGAACTGATTTCCGACATTACCGAACAGACGAACGTGTTGGCCCTGAACGCCGCCATCCAGGCCGCGTCGGCCGGTGAAGCCGGTCGAGGCTTCTCGGTGGTTGCGGAAGAGGTGCAGCGACTGGCCGAGCGTTCTGCGGATGCAACGCGTCAGATTTCGGCACTGGTGAAGGCCATTCAGACCGACACGCAGGATGCCGTGGCCGCCATGGAGCGTTCCACGCAGGGTGTGGTGGAAGGGGCGAAGCTGTCGGACAACGCCGGTACTGCACTCTCCGAGATCGATCGCGTGTCGCGCCGACTCGCCGAGCTGATTGAGCAGATTTCTGATGCTGCTTCCCGTGAGGCCGAATCTGCCAACGAGGTGGCGGGCAGCATTCAGCACATTTTTGCGGTGACGGAACAAACCGGTGAAGGTACGCGTTCGACGGCCCATCAGGTGCGCGAACTGTCCGCCATGGCCGAAGAACTGCGCCAGTCGGTGGCTCGATTCAAGATCGCCTGAACCACTCCCGAGCCTCCGAACACATCGATACCAACATGCTAGACAAGCTCGCCGACAGTTCGCAGACGGACGCACCGCTCGCCGACCTCGGCCCGCTGGCCTGGGTTTTTGAAGAACTTCGCAAGTCCTTCGATGGAGCGAACAAGGCGATCCGTCGGTTCGTTCGTGAGACCGAACTATCGCGGTATGACGATCTGGAGGCGGTCGATCCAGGTTCGCTTCGTCTGGCTCGCCAGCAACTTCACCAAGCGGTGGGCGCGCTGGAAATGGTGGGCCTGGTGGCACCTGCGCAGGTGCTGCGTGCCATGGAGGCGGCGGTTCAAAGGTTTGTGCAGCGTCCGCAGACCTGCACAACGGAAGCAGCGGACAAGATCGAGCGAGCCAGTTTCGCACTGATCGAGTACCTGGAGGCGGTGCTGAACAACAAGCCCGTTCATGCCGTGGCCTTGTTTCCCCAGTACCGGGAAGTCCAGGAACTGGCGGGTGCCGAGCGGGTGCACCCCGCCGATTTATGGAACTTTGAGCATCGGGGTACCCATGTCCTGCCGCCGCAAGACGCCAAACCTCAACAATGCAACGCCACACTGCGTTCCATGTTTGATCGGTTGGTTCTGCTGGTGGTCAAGACCCAGAGCCCCGCTGCAGCTCTGCAACTGGCCAAGCTGAGTGCATCGCTGTCTGCAGGGGCCACGGAGGCAAAGGAACAGACATTCTGGCGCGTGGTTGCCGGGTACTTTGAAGCCCTTGGCCACAAGCTCCTTCCCCCTGATCTGTACGCCAAGCGGGCAACCTCACGCATCCTGCTTCAGTTTGCTTCGTTTGTTCAGGGCAAGGGGCAGGTCTCCGAAACGCTTCTGCACGATCTGCTGTTCCTTTGTGCCCAGTCGGAAAACGGTTTGGCTGATCAGGCGCCCAATCTGCTTGCTGTCAAGCAGGCTTTCGGCCTTGTCGACACGCTTCCGGTGAACTACCACCAGGCCACGCTGGGTCGATACGATCCAGCCGTCTTGGCCCAGGCCCGCAAACGCATTCATACGGCCAAGGAAGCCTGGTCCCTGTTTTCGGGCGGTGATGCGAGCCGGTCGAGGCAAGTGGTTGATCAATTCGGTCTGGTGGCAGATTCGCTCCTGAAGTTGCATCCGGCCAGCACCGTACTGGCGCAAGCGCTCGTCAAGGCGGCTGAGCATGCCACGCGCGAGAGCCGTGGCGTGCGGCCTGAGCTGGCCATGGAAGTGGCCACCACCACGCTGTATCTTGAGGCTGCATTCGAAGACTTCGACCCCAATGCCCACGAACTCACCGAGCGCACGCAGGCCTTGGCTGCGCGACTTGAAAGCGTGCTGGCGGGTGCGCCGGCCCAGCCGCTGGATCCCTGGATGGAGCAGCTCTACCGCCGTGTGAGCGACCGTCAGACCATGGGCAGCGTCGTGGGTGAATTGAAAGCCTCCCTGACCGAGGCAGAAAAATCGCTTGACCAGTTCTTCCGTGCGCCTGCCGAGAAGGCTGGTCTGCATGTGGCGGTATCGCAGCTTGGGCAAATGCGAGGCGTGTTGTCGGTGCTTGGCCTCGACCAAGCGGTTCAAACCGTGGCGCGCATGCGCACGGTCGTGGACCAGATCCTCGATACCGAAGTCGATGAAGCCATGGCTCGCGAGGCTGGCACCTTCCAGCAACTGGGCAACAACCTCAGCGCGTTGAGTTTCCTGGTGGACATGCTCAACTACCAGCCAGCGCTGGCCAAGAAGCTGTTCGTCTTCGATGAGGAAAAAGGCGAGTTGCTGCCACTCATGGGCCGCACCCTGGCCGAGAAGTCGCCTGAGCAGCCTGCGAAGAACGACGCCCAGGCCATCGATGCAAGCGTGCAGCGCGTGGTGGAAGGGGTTCAAGACGGGGTGGATCTGGCTGATCTGAGCGAACAGCTCGATACCCTGGCCTCCCAAGCCTCTCTGGCCGAACAGCCCGAGGTGGCGCGTGCCGCGCGTGAAGCCGCCCAGGCGGTCATTCATGACGATCCCAAGGCGGGCGCGCAAGCCCTGGTCGATCTGTCTCTCGCTTCGGCGCAACCCTCCAGCGCGGCCCAAGCCATGCCGGAAGGCGATAGCGATTCGTTCGGCGAAGAAGACGATCTGCTCGACATTTTCCTGGAAGAAGCGCGCGAGGTGGTGCACAACGGTCTGGATGCCGTCAACCAGTTGCAGGCGCAGCCTTCTGATCTCGAGCACCTGACCACCCTTCGCCGCGCTTTCCACACGCTCAAGGGAAGCTCCCGGATGGTCGGCCTCACCGAATTCGGTGACGCGGCATGGGCGATGGAACAGATGCTCAATGCTGCACTGGCAGAGCAAGGTGCTTCCAGGCCGGAAATGCTCCGTTTGGCTGGTGAAGCCATGGGTGGATTTTCTCGATGGGTTCAAGACATCGAGGGGCGCACGGGCGTTCCATGGAGTGCCCAGCCGTTCAAGGAAAGCGCTGAATCGTGGCGCAAGGACGCGGTGTACATTCCCCTGGCATTGCCGGAAGCTTTGCTGCCATCCGTTGAGGCCTCTTCAGCGGTCGAACCCGAAACAGAGCTGTTGGCTCAGGAGTCGACGCAGGAAACAGACGCCACAGCCCACGCGGCATCGGATCTTGAGGCGAGTGCCAGTGAGGCGCAGCCAGATCTTGGCAATTCGGCGTCCTCGATTTCAGAAGAGGGCGAGGAAGGCGACCCT
>JAABRN010000476.1 GCA_011390855.1 Hydrogenophaga sp.
TGAAGCAACAAAAGAGCCGGCGAAAGCCGGCTCTTTTGCGTGGTGGAAAGCCTTGTTGGGAACCTGAAAGGAGCCCCCCATAGAATTTGAGCCAGGGCCGGTGGCCCATCCGATTTGTGAGAAACTGGAGGTACCAATTACTACCAATGTGGTATGAACTCTCGGCCACCCTCTCCTAACTTGCAGACGGTAAGACTCGATAGCGAGCAACTTGCAGCCTCAGGGCTTGGCCTTCAGACACACAAAGTTGTGCTGGTGGTTGACCTGGTGGAGTCGGTGCGCCTGATGGCGGGCAACGAAGCGGCCGTGGTGGAGCGCTGGCAGGGCTTCATGCGGTTCGCTTCAACCTGTGTGCCTGAACACCGTGGCCGGCTGGTCAAGAGCCTGGGCGACGGCCTGCTGGCTGAATTCGATCAAGCGAGGGACGCCGTGCGGACCGCCATGGCCCTGCACAGCCACTTCATCCCCATCAACAAAGCCCTGCGCCCGAACGAGCAGATGCACCTGCGTGCCGGCATCAACGCGAGCCAGTTGTATGTGGGCGAACACGACGTGTACGGCCACGGCGTGAACCTGGCGGCGCGCGTGGCCAGCTTGGGTGAGCCCGGCGATATTTTGGTGACGGCCAGCGTGCGCGACGGGATCGTGGACAGCGTGGACGGCATCGTGCAAGACATGGGTGAGATGTATCTCAAGCACTGGCCCGAGCCGGTGCGCACCTGGCGGGTGCACCCGGTGCAGGAGGGCCAGGCTCTGTGGCGCCCTGAGATCCGCGAAGGCGTCGCCACAGACTTTCGGCCTTCCATCGCCGTCATTCCCTTTGAGGCACGCAACCCATCGCCCGAACATTTTGTGATCGGTGAGCTGATTGCAGACGGTGTGATCGCGCAGCTTTCGCGCAGCGAGGACTTGCGCGTGATTTCCCGCCTGTCCACCACCGCCTTTCGCGGACGACACGCCTCACCCAGCGAAATCGACGAGCGGCTGGACGCGGCCTTTGTGCTCGGTGGCAGCTACACCACCCTGGGCAGCAAGGTGCTCATCATGGCCGAGCTGACAGACACCCGGCACCATGAGGTGGTGTGGGCCGAGCGCCTGAGTGGCGACACCATGGACCTGATGGAAGTGCAAAGCGAAATACTGGGGTCGCTCTGCGCCGCCTGTGCCCATGCATTGCTCAACGCAGAAGTGCAGCGCAGCCTGGTGCTGCCCCTGCCCAAGCTCGACAGCAACGCGCTCATGCTGGGTGGCATCACGCTCATGCACCGCTCCACCTCGCACGACCTGGAGCGAAGCCAGCAACTGCTGGAAGCTGTGGCCGAGCGGCACCAGCGCGTCGCCGCGCCGAGGGCCTGGCTGGCCAAGTGGCACATCATGAAAGTGGTGCAAGGCCTGTGTGCCGATCCGGCCAGCGAGTTCCGCCGGGCCATCAGTGTCGCCGACCGCGCACTTGACCTGGAACCTTCGAGCTGCATGGCTTTGTCCATCAAGGGGCATGCCATGTCGCACCTGGGCGATGACCTGAATGCCTCGCGCCGGCTGCTGATAGAAGCGACCCAGGTGAACCCCAATGCCGCCATGGCCTGGCTTTACGCAGGCTTCTGGTCTTGCATGTGGGGTGAGCCTGCCGATGCCGTGAACGAGTCGGAAAAAGCCCTGCGGCTTTCACCCATTGACCCCCAGCGCTTTTACTTCGAGATGCTGCTCGCCAACAGCTACCTGATCGCTGAACAGCAGACCGACACCATCCGCCTGTGTCAGTCATCCTTGCTCAAAAACCGGTACCACCCGCCCACCTTGCGCGTGATGTTGACAGCGCAATACGAAATCGGTCAGCATGAAGAAGCGCGCAAGACCCTGGCGTCGTTGCTGGAACTGCAGCCAGGCCTGACGGTCTATCAGTTTCTCTCTTACGGAAGCACAAGCCCCCTGCGCCAGCGGGGCGCGAAAGCGCTCGCGGGCTTGGGATTACCCACCAACTGAGGGAATGGCCATGAGCGGTATGAGCGGTATGAGCGGTATGAGCGGTATGAGCGGCATGAGCGGCATGAGTGGCATGGGGATCGTCTCCTGCGAAGCGCTGGTGTTGAGCCGTGCGGCCAACGTCGGGCCTTTTACAGGCGCAAACCTGCACGTCAACGAACCCGCTTTTGACCAGCCCGCCAACCTGGCGCTTTGGACCGATGGGCCCCGCGTTGAAGCCTGTTTCTCAGAGCTCGCTGAGGGCCTGCTGTTCAAAACACGAAATGGGGCCAAAGAGGCGGTGCTGGAGTTTGCCAACTTGCAAGCCAG
>JAABRN010000477.1 GCA_011390855.1 Hydrogenophaga sp.
GGGCGAACCATCGCCAAGAGGAGTCGGTTAGGTAACCTGATCGACCGTCCCATACTGTTAAGGCTTGTGTGACACCTGCCCGACAGCAGTGAGGGTCCTCGACCGCTTGTGCGGCTGGGCAGGTGTCACACAAGCCTTAACAGCAGTAGCCACTCAACAGCGATGGGCCGCACGAGTTGCCGAGCGTCTCCCTCACCTCAAGGCGACCGGCTATTCGCGACCCGTTGCAGTCGGTCAACCTGCCAACGTCCAGGACTGCTACGGCTGTTGGGGGCAGATCAGCGCGTCGCAAATATGAGGCTGTTCCCCCTTGCTTATCCGGGCATCGCGCACCGGCACCTGAGGAATCATCTGGCGATGCAGAAATCTTGATTGCAGCGAAAAACAGCCGTTCTGGGCGATTCGCTGGGAAAGGGAGATCAGGGCGCTGCACAAGCTATTTCCATGATTTTATGGACGCCTCCTTCAATTGAGAGAGAGATGAAAACCACTTTGCGTTTCAGTTTGCGACTTTTGGTCATGGCAGGCATCACTGCCCTGCTCGCTTTGGCCGCCGCCACCGCTGTGGGCAGCTACCAGGCGGGAAAGTCCGTGACCCGTGGCTTTGATGCCAAGGATGTGGTGGCAGATATCCTGCCGCCGCCCATGTACCTGATCGAGCTGCGCCTGGTTTTGAGCAGCGCGCTGGAGGGCACCCTGCCCGTGGCCGATGCCCAACAAGAATTCAAGCGCCTGGTCAGCGAGTACAACGGTCGCGTCCAGTACTGGAAAGACAACCCGCCCTATGGTCTGGAGGCGCAGCTGCTGGGCGCGCAACACACGGCGGGGCAGAAGTTCATCGCGGCCTCTGAAACCATGCTTGCCTCTCTCGCCAGAGGCGATAGGAACGCGGCTATCTCGGAGAAAAATGCCGCACACGCGGCATACCTTGAGCACCGAGCTGGCGTAGACACCACGGTTTCTGTGGCCAGTGCGTTTGCGGCAGATGCCATCACCCGATACGAGCACACGACCAAGGATGTGATCTGGCTGGTTGTCCTGGTGTTCATCGGAGCCACCATAGGCCTGGCGGTTCTGGGTACCTCGGTGTTGCGGTCGGTGCTGCGCACAACCGGCGGTGAACCCGCCGAAGTGGCTCGCATCGCCAACGCGGTGGCCGAGGGCGACCTGACCCAGCATGTCCGCGTCAGAGCGGGTGACACCACCAGCGTGATGGCCGCCATGGGCCGCATGTGCACCAATCTGCGCCAGCTGGTCGGCCAGGTGAGCGCCAGCAGCGAAAACATTGCCACCGGCTCGCAGCAGATCGCCAGTGGCAATCAGGACCTGAGCGTGCGCACCGAGCAACAGGCCGACAACCTGCAGCAAACGGCGTCGGCCATGGATCAGTTTTCCGGTACCGTCAGGACCAGTGCCGATAACGCACGGTCTGCCAAGCAACTCGCTGTGTCGGCCAGCGGCGTGGCCCAGCAGGGTGCAATCGTGGTGAGCAACGTGGTGTCGACCATGGAGGAGATCTCCCTCAGTTCACGGCGCATTGGTGAAATCACCTCCGTCATCGACAGCATCGCCTTTCAGACCAACATTCTGGCGCTGAACGCCGCCGTTGAAGCGGCGCGTGCCGGTGAACAGGGACGTGGCTTTGCAGTCGTGGCCGCCGAAGTACGAACCTTGGCCCAACGATCTGCCAGCGCAGCCAAAGAAATCAACAGCCTCATCTCACAAAGCGTGAGCGGCGTGCAGACCGGCACCCAGCTGGTGGCCGACGCTGGCGCCACGATGAACGACATCGTTGACCAGGTGAAACGGGTGACCGCCCTCATTGGTGAAATCTCCAATGCCACGGACGAGCAGACGCAGGGCGTTGCGCTGGTGAGCACGGCGGTGAATCAGCTCGACTCAGCAACGCAACAGAACGCGGCGCTTGTAGAGGAGTCTGCAGCTGCAGCCAGCGGTCTGAAGACGCAGGCCGATGAGCTAGTGCGTCTGGTGAGTTTCTTCCGATTGAAGCAGGTCTGACCTGGAGGCTGGGGAAGGCCGAGGAAGTAAGAGCGCCCACTCGGCCCGTCGACGGGCCGCAACGGGTCGGTACCACCAGTTCGCGCTGCAGGGGAGCAGTCGTCGGAGCATCGAGACCACTCGGCAGCGACCTTAGGTCAGCTGTACCTCGCGTAGCTGCCGCCCGGGCCAGCGCGAACTGGTGGTACCGACCCGTTGCGGCCCGTCGACGGGCCGAGTGGGCGCTCTT
>JAABRN010000478.1 GCA_011390855.1 Hydrogenophaga sp.
GCCGTCGTCCTTGGCCCAGACCACGAACACGTCGGCGATCGGGCTGTTGGTGATCCACATCTTGGCGCCGGACAGGCTGTAGCCGCCATCGACCTTCTTGGCGCGGGTGATCATGCTGCCGGGGTCGCTGCCGTGGTTGGGTTCGGTCAGGCCGAAGCAGCCGATCCATTCGCCGGTGGCGAGCTTGGGCAGGTACTTCTGCTTTTGCGCCTCGGAACCGAATTCAAAAATCGGCACCATCACCAGCGAGCTCTGCACGCTCATCATGCTGCGGTAGCCGGAGTCCACGCGCTCCACCTCGCGTGCCACCAGGCCATAGCACACATAGTTGAGCCCGCTGCCGCCGTACTGTTCCGGAATGGTTGGGCCAAGCAGGCCGAGTTCGCCCATCTCGCGGAAGATGGCCACATCGGTCTTTTCATGGCGGAAGGCCTCGGTCACGCGTGGCAGCAGCTTTTCCTGGCAGTAGGCGTAGGCGGCTTCCTGTACCTGGCGCTCGTCGTCGGTGAGTTGGGCACTGAGGTGGAAGGGATCTTCCCAGCTGAAGCTGGCTTTGGCTTTGGTGGGGGAAAGCATGGTCTGTCTCCGAAAAGGGTGGCGATCTCGCATTGTCGTCCGATGATGAATACCTGTCTAATATCGAATAGGTATTCATCCATACATAAAGCCTATTCATGGAATTCCGCCACCTGCGCTACTTTCTGGTGTTGGCCGAAGAACTGCACTTTGGCCGCGCGGCCCAGCGCCTGGCCATCACCCAGCCGCCGCTGTCCCTCAACATCCAGCAGCTGGAGGCTTCGGTGGGCGCGCAGCTGTTCACCCGCAACAGCCGAGGTGTGCAACTGACCGCCGCTGGGCAGGCTTTTGTGCCTGCGGCCCGGCAACTGCTGGAACGGGCAGGTGCTGCCGCGCGCGAGGCACGCGAAGTGGCGCAAGGCGTGGTGGGCAGCCTGCAGGTGGGGTTCGCGGGCACGGTGCTGTACCGCGGTTTGCCGCAGATCCTCAAGCACTTCCATGCACAGCACCCCAAACTGCGCTTGGTATTGCGAGAAATGAGCTCCAGCGATCAGCTGGTGGATCTCATGCACGACAGGCTGGATGTCGGTTTCGTGCACACGCCGCGGGTGGCCAGCGGGTTTTCACAGGTGCTGGTGTCGCGCCAGTCTTTTGTGGCTTGCTTGCCGGGTTCTCACCGCTTGGCGAAGCAGCGCAGCATCGACCTGGCGACTTTCGCGGGCGAGCCATTTGTGGCCATTTCGCGGTCGGTATCGCCCGACTACCACGACCGTATCCTGGGGTTGTGTGCCGACCATGGGTTCCTGCCTGAAGTGAGCTTTGAATTGCGGCACTGGCTGAGCGTGGTGTCGGTGGTGGCGCAGGGCCTGGGTGTGTCGCTGGTGCCTGAGGCACTGGCCATGGCAGGCATGCCGGATGTGCGTTTCATCAAGCTCAAGGGCGAGACGCCGCCGTACGACACACGGTGCCTCTGGAAGACCGAGCGCGAACAGGCGGCACTGGCGGCATTCCTCGCGGCTGTGCGGGGCTTTGCTCAGCCGATAGAGTAGGGCCTGAACCCAGCAGCATTTGCAGGATGAGTCAGTTCACCAGTTGCGCGCAGATCGCAACGTTACATATGCAGGAGTCAGACCATGGCAGAGAACAATCGAGAAGTGCTGGTGCTGGGAGGCGGCTGCTTCTGGTGCACGGAGTCGGTGTACAAGGAAGTGCGGGGCGTGACCGATGTCGAGTCCGGCTACAGCAACGGTCACGTGAAGCAACCCAGCTACGAGCAGGTGTGCGCGGGGGATACGGGTCACAACGAAGTGGTGCGACTGGAATACGACCCGGCCGTGATCAGCACGCGCGAGGTTCTGGAGATCTTCTTCGTGGTTCACGACCCGACCACCCTCAACCGACAGGGCAACGACGTAGGCACGCAGTACCGCAGTGGCATCTACTTCACCACCCCGCAACAGGAAACCCAAGCCCAGGCCATCATTGACGAGCTCACGAAAGACAACGCGTTCGGACGCCCCATCGTGACCGAGGTGCTGGCCTTGGACAACTACTGGCCCGCCGAGCCGTACCACCAGGACTTTTTCGAGCGCAATCCACACCAGGGCTACTGCATGGCCGTTGCTGCGCCCAAGGTGGCGAAATTTCGCAAAACCTTTGCAATGCTGGCGAAATAAGGCCCCCACGCTCCGCCGCTGCGCGGGTCGCTGCCCCCCGAGGGGGCT
>JAABRN010000479.1 GCA_011390855.1 Hydrogenophaga sp.
GGGCACCGCCGGGCTGGCTTTGCCAGACGGCCAGTGCCGCCCCCCTTGAGGGGGGTGACGCGAAGCGGCGCGGGGGGTGCTTCATCCCAGCCAGTGCGTGAAAGACGACACTGGCTCGCGCGGGGTGTGGAAGCTGTTGACCTTGTCGTCAAGATCGGCATGGCCCAAGGCCATGCCACAGACCAGCATTTCGTGTTCGCCGGCGCCGATATGGGGCAGGATGATCTTGGCGAAACCGTTCCATGCTGCCTGGGGGCAGGTGTGCAGACCATGGCCCCGGGCCGCGACCATGATGTTCTGCAAGAACATGCCGTAGTCAACCAGCGAGCCCCGGCCCATGACCTGGTCGAGTGTGAACATCAGCCCCACCGGTGCATCGAAGAAACGGAAGTTGCGCTGATGCTGCGCATGCATCTTGTCCTTGTCGCCCTTGGTGATGCCGAGCAGGCCATACAGGCTCCAGCCGTTTTCACGTCGGCGGTCGATGTAGGGGCTGACCCATTTTTCAGGGTAGTAGTCGTAGGCCTCGCGGTATTCGCTGGCCAGCGCCGGATCGGCTCGCAAGGCATCGTGCGCCGTGCACACCTTCTGAACCAGGGCATCACGGCTGCCACCCTGCAGCACATACACCTTCCAGGGCTGGGTGTTGGTGCCGGAAGGCGCGCGACTCGCAACTTCCAGGATGTGCTCGATCACCTCGCGCTCCACCGGTTGCGGCAAAAAGGCCCGCGCAGACATCCGGCTGGTGATGGCAGCATCGACCGCCTTTGCATCGGTCAAAGATGCGGGCGAGGAAGGGTTGTGGGTCATAGAAGGGTCTCCAGGGTGGTTTTCAGTGGCGTCGGCAGGGTCACGGGCCGGCGGGTTTGACGGTCCACATACACATGGACGAAATGGCCACAAGCCGCTGCTGTTTCCTGCCCTTGTGCGAACAGGCCCACTTCGTAGCGCACACTGGAGCTGCCCAGATGCGCCACGCGCAGCCCCGCCTCGACAGTCTGCGGAAAGGCCAGCGGTGCGAAATAGTTGCACTGGGTCTCGATCACCAGACCTATGACCGTTCCAGCATGGATGTCCAGCGCCCCCTGCTCAATCAGGTAGGCATTGACTGCTGTGTCGAACCAGCTGTAGTACACCACGTTGTTGACGTGACCGTAGACATCGTTGTCAGCCCATCGAGTGCCAATCGGGCGGAACACGCGGTAAGCACTGCGTGGCTGGGGTTGGGCGCGGGGGACACGGTTATCAGAACTCATGCGCCGGCATTTTGCCAGCGGGATGCCCCACTCGCTGTCGCAGCGGCGGCCGTGGGCGTGCGCATGGCCGAGGCATGCCATCGCTGCTGGTACTCGAGTGCCGTGCGGTAGGTGTGCATCTGCACCTGCAAGGTGGTCTCCATGTCGATGCCGTAACCCCCGGCCATGGTGAACGCCAGAGGTACGCGGCGCTGCCATGCCCAGTCCAACACACGCCGGTCGCGCGCTTCCAGTCCGTCGAAGCTGAGCTTCAGGCGCCCCAGCCGATCGCCTTCATGCGGGTCAGCACCTGCAAGGAAGATCACCAGCCCGGGTGTGAAGCGCTGTTCCAGTTCATCGAGCGCGTGATCCAGTGCTTCGAGGTACGCCGAATCTTCGCAGCCGTCAGGCAGGTCGACATCCAGATCGCTGGGCTCTTTGCGAAAAGGAAAGTTTTTCGCACCGTGCATGGACAAGGTAAAGACCGAGGCATCGCGCTCGAAGATCTTTGCAGTGCCATTGCCCTGGTGTACGTCCAGATCGATGATGGCCACTTGCAGCGCCCCGCTGGCCCGAGCCACGCGCGCATGCTCGGCCTGCATCAGTCTGGCGGCCACGGCGACATCATTGAAGACGCAGAAGCCCCCACCCTTGTCGGCATAGGCATGGTGCGTGCCGCCTGCCAGGTTGGCCGACACGCCTGCACCTCCCATGGCCATGCGACAGGCCTGAAGCGTGGCACCCACCGAACGGCGGGCGCGCTCGGCCATGGCAGGGCTCCAGGGAAAACCGATTTCGCGTTGCGCTGCGGGAGAAAGCGTGCCGGCGGCCACTGCGGCGATGTAGTCAGGTGTGTGCACCAGCGCCAGCTCACCATCGCTGGCAGGCATTGCTTCCTGCATGCGAACTTCCGGCAGCTCGCTGATCAG
>JAABRN010000480.1 GCA_011390855.1 Hydrogenophaga sp.
TGATGCCGCAGTTCAGGGCGCGCTGCGCCTTGGCGGCCACCACATCGTCGGTTTCGCCATGGTACTGGCGCCGCTCGGAATGGCCCACGATGGCGTAGCGGCAGGCAAAGTCGCGCAGCATGGCACCACTGACCTCGCCGGTGTAGGCGCCTTGCTCGTGCGCAGAGATATCCTGGGCGCCCCACGCCATGGGGCTGCCAGACAGCAGCGCCTGCAACTGGGCCAGGTAGGGCGCGGGCACGCACAAAGCCGCCTGGGCGGCTGGGGGTGAACCCGCCAGACCGGCGAGCATGTCCTGGACCAGACGCTGGTTGGCCTCCAGGCCGCCATTCATCTTCCAGTTGCCTGCAATCAGCTTGGTGTTCATGGGTGTTGGAGGGTGTTCGGGCAGCATGCGTTCACGCCTGCCAGTTCAACATGAGTTTGCCGGTGTGCTGGTTCGATTCCATGAGCGCATGCGCGGCAGCGGCTTCGGACGGAGCAAACACCTGGTGAATGACGGGCTTGATGCGGCCCGACTCGAGCAATGGCCAGACGTGCTGGCGCAAACTCTGTGCAATGGCTGCCTTGAATGCCACCGGGCGCGGACGCAAGGTGGAGCCGGTGATGGTGAGGCGGCGGCGCAGCACGGCACCCGCGTTGATCTCGGCCTTCACGCCACCCTGCACCGCAATGATGACGAGGCGACCGTCTTCGGCCAGGCATTCCAGTTCGCGCGCCACGTAGGAGCCAGCCACCATATCGAGAATCACGTCAGCGCCCTGCCCGTTCGTGGCTTCGGCCACTTCACGAACGAAGTCCTGCGTCTTGTAGTTGATGGCGTGGTCTGCACCGAGAGCCACACAGGCCTGGGCTTTGGCATCAGAACCAGCGGTGGCCAGCACACGGGCACCAAAGGCCTTGGCCATCTGGATGGCGGTGACACCGATACCGCTGGTTCCGCCCTGCACCAGCAGGGTTTCACCAGCCTGCAGGCGGCCCCGGTCGAATACATTGCTCCAGACCGTGAAGAAGGTCTCAGGCAGGCTGGCGGCCTCCACATCGGTCAGGCCAGGCGGCACTGGCAGGCATTGGGCCACAGGCGCCACGCAGTACTCCGCGTAGCCGCCTCCGGCCACGAGCGCACAAACGCGATCACCCACGGCCACGCCTGCGGCGGCCATGGCGCCTTCGTCGCCAGACACCACCACACCAGCCACCTCCAGGCCCGGAATGTCCGGAGCGCCGGGCGGCACAGGGTAGTTACCGGTGCGCTGCAGCACGTCCGGGCGGTTGATACCCGACGCCGCCACGCGAATGAGCATGTCACCCGCGCCAGCGGCCGGTACCGGACGCTCGCACAGGCGCAGCACTTCGGGACCGCCCGGCTGGGCAATCTCGATGGCTTTCATGGTGGCGGGGATCGTGCTCATGGCGCGGGCAGCAAGCCTGGCTCAGTCCTGCGACGGTGCTTGCTCGGCCGCGATCATCTGCGGTTGGGCAGCGGGGTCGTCGCGGTCGATCAGGGCTTTCATGGACAACTTGACGCGGCCTTTTTCGTCGGTTTCCAGCACCTTGACCTTGATGATCTGGCCTTCCTTCAGGAAGTCTGTGACCTTTTCCACGCGCTGGTGCGCGATCTGGCTGATGTGCAGCAAGCCATCCTTGCCGGGGAGCAGGTTGACCAGGGCACCGAAGTCCAGGATCTTGGTGATGGGGCCTTCGTAGACCTTGCCAATTTCCACTTCCGCGGTAATTTGCTCGATACGGCGCTTGGCTTCATCGGCCTTGGCGGCTTCGGTGGCGGCGATGGTGATGGTGCCGTCTTCCTCGATGTTGATCTGGCAGCCGGTTTCCTCGGTCAACGCACGGATGACGGCGCCGCCCTTGCCGATCACGTCGCGGATCTTCTCGGGGTTGATCTTCATGGTGAACAGCTTGGGCGCGAAGTTGGACACCTCGGTCTTGGCTTCGCCCATGGCCTCCTGCATCTTGCCCAGAATGTGCAGGCGGGCTTCCTTGGCCTGGGCCAGTGCCACCTGCATGATTTCCTTGGTGATGCCCTGGATCTTGATGTCCATCTGCAGCGCAGAGATACCGTTGGTGGTACCGGCCACCTTGAAGTCCATGTCGCCCAGATGATCTTCATCGCCCAGGATGTCGGTCAGCACG
>JAABRN010000481.1 GCA_011390855.1 Hydrogenophaga sp.
CTCATCACTTCACTATATGTGCTGCTTCACCCGTAGCCGCCGCTTTACTGGTCAGAGCCAGAATTGGCGTGTGCAAATCCGTGGGAGACACGCAAACGCATCAAGAAACAAGGATCTGGAAAGCGACGCAGGAGGCGGCCAACGCAGCGCGGATGATGGTGTAAAGGCTGTTGGCAACGGCTTCCTTAGCTCGCGGTGGTGGCCGTAACTCCGGGGAGGTTGCGGCCTTCGCGGGTGAGCTCCAGGCAACCTGCCGACGCTCTTCAAAAGTAGGCCTGAAGACGGCCAGGGGATGACAGATGAAATGTCTGAGAAGTTTGTCGTCCTGGCGAACGCGAGGCGCTCCCATTAAGTCGTCCCGATAAATGCGCTAGAGGCAGCCGATGATTCACGACGAAAAAAAGGCCGACTGCTGTCGACCCCTTGTGGCTGCTTCGTGAGCCCGGATTCACCACGCACCTAGCAGCCGCGCATGCTCGGGCCATACATTGGGCACGTCTTTAGAACGATGCAAAAACAGCCCCGCGCGATTCACCGACCATCTTGACTGGCATCTCCGCTGCTGCCTGCGCGCGCATGGCTTTCTGCTTCTTGGCAGCGGCGTTGGCCGTGGCCTCGTCCACGTAGATGGTGACCACGTTGAATGTGGTGTCGCCGGTGTAGATGAAAAAGGAACTCAGGGCACCTAGCGCCTTGATGCCAGGAATGTATTTTTCTCTCGCCTCGGCTTCCATTGACGCATCAAACGCGGTGCTGGACGTCCATTGTGAAATCACACCATATGTCATTTGAATTTCCTCCTGTTGATGACAAACACTTTGCACAATAGGGGGTGAATCGGGTTGAACCGACCAAAAACCAGATGCTGCCAATGTCACCGTAGCAGCCTTAGTCATATGGGCAACCGGGTAAACCTAGGTCGGGTACACCTGCGCTACTGCGCAGTCTCGCCTCGCCACCGCTGGACAAAGCAGCACAGAAGTAGCCCCTGTTCTCTGAACAGTTTTGCCCCGAGAGATAAAGAGATTGCGTGCGGGTTGAAACGGTACAGAGTGGTCCACGGCGGCGATGAAAAGCTGTGTCTGATGCCTCGGATGCTGCGCGAAGCTGGGTTCTATAAGGGGCTAAGTGCAGTTCTCTTTCCTGTCGATTTGAGCATGCTGAGTCTCAGAGTCAGTCTGCCGCGCGCAGGTTCAGGCTCAGCCCAAGCGCGGCAGGAACGATCAGCACCGCCGTTCGGAACGCCTGCGGTGCCAGATGGCGGCTGCTGCGCTGTCCGATGCGGACTCCGAGGGCAACCCCAGCAGACCGCATGCGGACACGGCCACGGTCGGTGCGGTCATCAGACCGGCCACGCCGAGGCCGACGAACATCGCTGTGCTTGAAAGCGTGAAGGATGGGTTGTTGGCTTGAAGAAAGCGCTCGCGTGCAATATCGAGCGAGAGCCGGCAAGGAATCAGGGCATGACCTGCGATCCGGTCAGACCGTTGATGAAACCCGTCGCGGCGCCGATCGCCTGTTAGAACCTCCGGGTCCGGGCTTCGGTCATCCGGAAGCGCGCATTTGTCAGGGAGAACCCGACATCGATCACCAGCAAGACGCCGAGCACTGCGGCTGCGCTGTTGCTCCCTATCAGTGTCAGTGCCCAGAGGCCAGCAAATACCGAGATGGCGGCAGACTAAAGCATCGGCCAGAAGCCTTGCACGCTGGCGTGAAAACCGCCCGTGCTGACGAGCACGACCAGGGTCGACCCGAGCGACGGGATCAGTACCATTGGCAACTCCTCTTTCAATCCGAAGGCCAGCGCCAGAATGGGCAGGCAGGTCGATGAATAACCGAGGCCGGTCACGCCCTTGACCAGCGGCGGCAACTCAAACGTTGCGCCGTTGGAGTGACCTCAATCTGCAGCAGGATGACACAGAATGTCACAGTCTGACGGCCCAGCCGGGATAGATTGGCGGTTTTACCCAGGTGCAGAACATGGACAAATCAATGCTGAAAGGCGTGGCCGTTGGCGGCTTCGCCATGGTGGTGCTGGGCGCGAGCGGTGTCACCGGCTACCAGGCGCTGAAGAAGCCGACTGTCGCCGACGTTGTCGCGGTGAAGCCCGTCACGGAAACCGTGGT
>JAABRN010000482.1 GCA_011390855.1 Hydrogenophaga sp.
TTCATCGTCTGCACGGCCGGTCACTTTTCTTCTGAAGAATTGCTTTCGGGATTTGCCGCTGATCACACGCCAGCCGTGATCGTCATCAAGACCGACGCCCAGACGCCACTGCCTGAGCGCCACAACGCTGCTGTTGCACAGTCACGCGGACACGTTTGCTGTCTCGTCTCGGCGTTGTTCACCTCCATGAGCGAAAACTGGCTGGAGGAACTGGCTCGCCTGGCGGGACAGGCACGCATCGCATTCGTGGCACCCCGTATCCACAACAAACCAGGGTTGCTGGATCATGGCGGCGTGTTGTTCACAGCGCCCATGCGCGCCGTCTACGCACACAAGGGACTACCAAAGAACGGGCACGGCTACTCCGGTCGCGCGGCTTTGCAGCAGGAGTTTTTAGCCCTGTCACCGGCCCTGCTGGTGGTGCGGCGCGCATTGCTGGTTGAAACCGGCGGCTTCGGGCAAGATTTCAGTGGCCGCATTGCACTGATCGACAAATGCCTGGAACTGCAGCGTCAAGGCCTGGCGAATGTCTGGCTGCCCTACGCAGACCTGATGTTCACCGACCCGGCCTACTCTGGCCGCACCAACATCCTGACCGAACTGGGTTTGTTCAGCCAGGAGCGCAAGCGCTGGTCAACGAAGTGGAACGAGGTGCATCACGACCGCTTCTACAACCCGAATCTCTCTCCTCAAGGTGATTTTTCACTGAACTGGCAAAGCTGAAGCCCGGTCCAGCGCCATGCCCACCCGCCCCACAGCTGCCAGCGCCATCTGCGCCGTCGTCGTCACCTACAACCCCGACATTGCGGTGGTGGAACGGCTGCTGCACAAGCTCCAAGCCAATGCCTGCGACTTTGTGGTGGTCGACAACCAGTCGACCAACGTGGACGAGTTACAGGCCATCGTGTTCTCGTTGACACACTGCCGTGGGCTGATGCGCCAGACCGCCAACATCGGTCAGGCGGCCGCCCTGAATCTGGGGCTGCAACAACTGTCCGACTGGCAATACGAACTGGCGCTGCTTTTCGACCAGGACAGCGCCATTGACGCCGATTTTTGCCGCCAGATGCTTCTGGCATGGGATGAAGCCCGCGCACATGCGCCGGGCCCTTTGGCGGCGATCGGCCCGCGCCTGGAAGACCCGGTCACCCAACGGCGTGTTCCCTTCCGGTCTTTCGAACACCTGCTTGCCCGACATGAATCGCCTGCGATTCCCAGCGGCTTGCTGGTACACACAGGATTTCTCATCACTTCTGGCTGCCTGATCTCCATGGCGGCACTGAAGCGCATTGGTCCCATGAGGGCCGACTACTTCATCGACAACGTCGACCTGGAATGGTGCTTCCGGGCAAAGGCAAGCGGCTTCCAGATTTTCGGAACCGATCACGCCCGCCTGTACCACCGCATTGGCGAGGCGGGTTCCAGCTATCTCGTGCGCAAGGGCATCGTGGTTCAACACAGCGCGCTACGCTTTTATTACTCCAGTCGCAACCGCATCCACCTGCACCGCCAGCCCCACGCACCACGCAACTGGAAGCTCAAGGACAGCCTGCGATTTTTCCTGAAGACCAGCTACCTGATGCTGACTTCGCCCGAACGCCGTGCCTACTGGGCGAGCCTTCGCCAAGCCATGAAAGACGCGGCCACGCTGCCATGACCGAGATGCGCCCAGACCATCCACAGACCATTTCCAATTGCCGCGTCGTGGTGCTGCTCCCCGTGTACAACGGCGCCCGGTACCTGGCCGAACAGTTGGACTCCATCCTGGCGCAGTCGCTGACCAACCTGCTCATCCTTTGCCGGGACGACGGCTCCCGGGACGACTCGAAGCTGATTTTGCACCGCTATGCCAGCCAGCACCCTCTGCGCTTTCAGCTGCTGGACGACGAACTGGGCAACCTGGGCGCGCGTGCCAATTTCTCCACGCTGATGCAGGCCGCCTTGGAACTTGAGGTGTTGCAGCCCAGCCCAACGGCAGGCACCTACTACGCCCTGTCAGACCAGGACGATGTCTGGCACACCGACAAGCTGGCCCAGCTGGTGACCGCCATGCGCCTGCTTGAAAACGGCGACCCACACATTCCCGCCTTGATTCACAGCGACCTGCGCGTC
>JAABRN010000483.1 GCA_011390855.1 Hydrogenophaga sp.
CTATTTTTCCCTGATTTCGCCAGTATTTCATGCGCAAGTGATTGATTATTATAGGTGATGAGGGCTGAAAGTGGCTGTAGTGGAGACTTTGGTCCTTGGCCTGGGCGGGGTGAGTTTCTAGACTTTATGCATGTTCCTGCGCTGCAATCGTCGAAAGAAGGATGGCAAGGTCCACGAATACTGGAATGTCGTGGAGAACCGGCGTCTGAGCGATGGCCGGGTCGTCCAGCGGCAAGTGCTCTATCTGGGTGAAATCAATGCCAGTCAGCGCGAGGCCTGGCGCAAGACGGTCGAAGTCTTCGACGAAGGCCGACGCCGTCAAGTAGCGCTGTTCCCGGTCGGATCGATGCCGGGGGATGACGTGGATGCAATTGGCGTGCGGCTCTCCGAATTGCGACTAGAACGCCCACGCCAGTGGGGTGCGTGCTGGCTGGCGTTGCAGATGTGGGAGGAACTCGCGCTGGACGACTTCTGGCGCCCGCGCCTGACACCGTCGCGGGAAGGCACGCCATGGGAGAAAGTGCTCAAAGCCCTGGTGGTGTATCGACTGATCGACCCGGGCTCCGAGTGGCGACTGCATCGCCAGTGGTATGACGCCAGCGCGCTGGCCGATTTGCTCGATGCGGACTTCGCCCTGGCCGAGAAGAACACGCTGTACCGCTGCCTGGATCGGCTGGTCGAACACAAGGACGCGTTGTTCCAGTTCCTCAAGCTGCGCTGGGGCGAGTTGTTCGGCGCCCGTTTCGACGTCCTGCTCTACGATCTGACCAGCACCTACTTCGAAAGCGACACCCCGCGCGGCGCCGACGACCTGCGCCAGTATGGCTACAGCCGGGACAAGCGCGGCGACTGCCGGCAAGTGGTCATCGCCCTGATCGTCACCCCTGAAGGCTTCCCGCTAAGCTACGAAGTGCTGGCCGGCAACCGCACTGACAACGGCACCCTGAGCGACTTTCTTGACCGCATCGAAAGCCGTTACGGCCATGCGCGACGGATCTGGGTCATGGACCGCGGCATCCCCACCGAAGCGAGTCTGGCCAAGATGCGCGAGATGGGTGCGGCCTACCTGGTAGGCACGCCCAAGGGGCGGCTGAGCAAACTGGAGAAGGACTTTCTCGGGCGCCCATGGCAGACGGTGCGGGAAGGCATCCAGGTCAAGCATCTGGACGTCGAGGAAGACATCTACGTGTTGGCGCAAAGCGAATCGCGTATCGGCAAGGAGCGCGGCATGCGCCGCAAACGGCTGCGGCGCTACCTGGACCGGCTGCATGCCCTGCAAAGCCAGAAGCTGACGCGAGATCAGCTGCTGATGAAACTGGGCGCCGCCCACAAGGAAGCAGGACGGGCGGCGAGTCTGGTTCACGTCACCTTACCCAAGGGGGTGCCGGAAACGGAGAAGACGGCTGGGCTGGCGTATCGCCTCGACCGGGACAAACTGCGACAAGTGCGCCGGCGCGAGGGACGCTACCTGCTGCGCACCAACCTGGTAGCCCACGATCCCGGGGAGTTGTGGACCTTCTACGTGCAACTCACCGAGGTTGAACAGGCCTTCAAGGAGTTGAAACATGACCTGTCGGTGCGTCCCATTTACCACCATGACGAGCATCGGATCGAGGCCCACATCTTTGTGTCTTTCCTCGCCTACTGCCTGCAAGTGACCCTGAAGGCCCGGCTCAGAGTCCGCGCCGCTGGCCTGACACCGCGTGAAGCGTTGGCCCAGTTCAAAACGATACAGATGGTGGATGTCTGCGTTCCCACCGTCGATGGCCGTGAACTCGTGCTGTCACGCTACACCCAGCCGCAGGCGGAGCAGCGCATGTTGCTTGATCAGTTGTGCCTGCGTCTGCCTGAACAACCCCCACCCCGAATCACCGCCGCCCATCTCGCCCTCGCCACCCAGACACCGCTTGCCGTGTAGTGGAGACCTTCGCTACCCACTTCACGCAATATCAAGCACTTAGTAGCAGTGTCAGGGGCGAGTTGAGAAAATTGGGTTAGCGGCCAGGTTTAGAGGCGGCAAATTTTTCAGCCGGCGCATCTTTCGGAAGCATCGGCAGGTGTCCATTT
>JAABRN010000484.1 GCA_011390855.1 Hydrogenophaga sp.
CCTGGTCCTGTTCTCCGGCGGGCAGGATTCGACCACCTGCCTGGCGCATGCACTCTCGCGTTTCGAGCGCGTTGAAACGATCGGGTTTGACTACGGTCAGCGGCACAGCGTCGAGTTGCAAGCCCGGCAGGTGGTGCTGCGGGAGCTGCGCCAGCGTTTCCCCGCCTGGTCGGCCCGGCTGGGTGAGGACCACATGCTGGACCTGGCCGTGCTGGGCAAAGTGAGTGAGACATCGCTCACCCGCGACATGGCTTTTCGCATGGAAGAGAGCGGCCTGCCCAACACCTTCGTGCCCGGGCGCAACCTGATGTTCCTCACCCTGGCCGCTGCGCTGGCCTACCGCCGCGACATCCAGGTCATCGTCACGGGGGTCTGCGAAACCGATTTTTCCGGCTACCCCGACTGCCGGGATGACACCATGAAGGCGTTGCAAGTGGCCCTGTCCCTCGGCATGGACCACCGCTTTCTGATCGACACCCCCTTGATGTGGATCGACAAGGCCGACACCTGGCGCATGGCTGAATCGCTGGGCGAGGCGAGTACCGTGGTCGGTGGTGGACAGGCACTCGTGGATCTGATCGTGGAGCACACCCACACCTGCTACCTTGGCGACCGGGAACACCGGCATGTCTGGGGCTACGGGTGCGGAAGTTGCCCGGCGTGTGAGTTGCGCGCGCGGGGATGGATGGGGTTTTCCAAGACCAGGGGTATCTGAACTTTCTTTGCCCGGCGTTTGACGGGCTGCCGCTTGCTTTTCCTCAAGCCCCGGCTGCTGGGCTCACCCGATCGGCTCCTCTGGTGGTACTGAGCGTGTTCTGCCAGTCAAACGCCAAAGACTCGGTGCCGGGATGTCACAAGTTTGA
This sequence comes from Hydrogenophaga sp., assembly GCA_011390855.1. Taxonomy (GTDB): domain Bacteria; phylum Pseudomonadota; class Gammaproteobacteria; order Burkholderiales; family Burkholderiaceae_C; genus Hydrogenophaga. Next base: position 864 of record JAABRN010000484.1, read on the forward strand.
TATGCCGCTGGCCACATGCCCGGAAGGCACATGGCGCGACGCCGCCTCAATGTGACCGGTCTGGTCGTCGAAGAAGAAGTCGGGCTCGAACTCGCGCAGGAACTCGCCCTTGGGCAAACCGCCCAGAAACATCGCCTCATCCACCTCGATGTTCCAGTTCATCAGGGTGCGAATCGCGCGCTCGTGCGCGGGTGCGCTGCGCGCCGTCACCAGCGCGGTCCGGACGCGCATCATGGGCGTGCCTTCGCTTTGAAGCCTGTGCAGCGCTTCGAGCAAGGGCTTGAACGGTCCACCGGCGAGCGGTGTGGCGGCATGGCTGGCTTCGTGCGTCTGGAAGGCAGTGAGGCCTTGGGACTGGAACACCCGCTCGGCCTCGTCCGAGAACAGCACCGCGTCACCGTCAAAGGCGATCCGAACTTCGTGCGGGTGTGCGTCGCTGGCGTGCACCGAGTGGGGGTAGACCTGTGCGGCAGGCACACCGGCTTCGAGCGCGGCGCGCACGTCGGCCAGGTGGGTCGAGAGAAACAGGTTGGCCCGCAGCGGGCGCAGGTAGCGCCAGGGCGGCTGGCCGCGTGTGAAGCTGCCACGCTGAATGGGGAGACCGTAGTGTTGCGCCGAGCGAAACACCCGCATCCCGGATACAGGATCGTTTCGGGAGAGGATGACCACTTCCACCCGTTGCGCGTTCGCGTCGTTGAAGGCCAGCAGCTTGTGCACCAGCGAAAAAGCCACACCCGGCGCGGCAGGCTGATCAAGCCGCTGCAGCTGCAGGTTCATGTAGGCCCTGTCATCGCCGGTTTCAAAAATGCGGTTTTCTTCCTCGAAATCGAACAATGCGCGCGAAGAAATCGCAACCACGAGTTGACCGTCCAGCGAAGCTGCCATGTCAGGGTATCCAGGTGAACATCAAATTGAGAAAGAGGCCGCAGAGCTTGTTCCGCTGGCTCTCGAACATATCAGCAATTCAGCGAGGTCTGGGTTGCTCAGCCCATCCAGCATGGCTCATACCTTCATGCCCCGGACGACCCTCCGGCGCGAATTGACCCATTCCAGAGATACCGTCGGGCCGGCTTCGCCGGACGACTGGTATCGCCCCCTTGAAGGGGGTGACGTGCCGAAGGCACGGCGAGGGGGTGGGCTAAGTCACCAGCTGGTTCAATTGGATGATGGGCATCAACACCGCCAGCACAATCAT
>JAABRN010000486.1 GCA_011390855.1 Hydrogenophaga sp.
TCGTCCAGCCACAGGCCGCCGCCTTTGGTGAACACGATGCGCGGAATGGTCGCACCTTCAAAGCTGGGCTTGAGCTGATCCAGCACCCGGCGCGTGTAGGCCAGGCTGAATTGCTGGAAGTTGCCGTCGGCCAGCACGCCGCCCCAACTGTCGAACACCATCACCGCCTGTGCGCCGGCCTCGATCTGCATGTTCAGGTAGGTCGCCACCGCGTCGGCGTTGATCGCCAGAATGCGGTGCATCAGGTCCGGCCGGCTGTACATCAGCGATTTCACCGCCCGATAATCATCCGAACCACCGCCTTCCACCATGTAGCAGGCCAGCGTCCATGGGCTACCCGAAAAACCAATTAGCGGCACCCGTCCGTTCAAGGCCTTGCGGATGCTGGTGACCGCATCGAACACATAGCGCAGCTTGGCCATGTCGGGTACGGCCAGCGCAGCCACATCGGCTTCGGTGCGCACCGTCTTGGCGAACTTGGGGCCTTCGCCAATGGCAAATGACAGGCCCAGGCCCATCGCGTCCGGCACGGTGAGGATGTCCGAAAACAGAATGGCTGCGTCCAGCGCATAGCGCTCCAGTGGCTGCAGCGTCACCTCGGTGGCATAGTCGGTGTTCGTGGCCAGCCCCATGAAACTGCCCGCCTTGGCACGCGTGGCGCAATACTCCGGAAGGTAGCGCCCTGCCTGTCGCATGAGCCATACCGGCGTGTGGTCGGTGGACTGGCGAAGGCAGGCGCGAAGGAAGGTGTCGTTTTGCAGGGGGGCGAAGGGCATGGGCTTGTGCTTTTTGGTGATTTTTCAGAAGGTTCCGGGCATTATCCTGTCTGAAACGCGCTGCCCGTGGCGGGGCTAACCCGCTGGGGTCTTTCAGGAGCGCGCCTGCCTGCCTGGAATTGACCAGGTGAAGTCGCTTGGGTGTCAAGCTGACATCTGAAGGCAATGGCGGGTTGCCGACGCGCTACCGGGTTGAACCGGTTTCAGAAATTTTCTCGTTTGCCGCTCCAGTCCTTGACATGGCTGGTCTGCTGATCGACTCGCAGTGGTCGATCATGGGTTTGTCGTCCCAGGCGGACACACCACTTTTCGACCCTGTTCGAGATCTCTCTGATCCATGGCGGTGCCTGCTCGCTGTTCTCTGGTGAACCACCAGTGCACAGGCTGGTGCTTGCCGTGATTGCGCTGGTGCGGATGGGAGGACACCTGACCTGCGGCGCCCTGAGCAGCAAATCCGCGACGCGGTCTCGGATCGCGCAGGCTCCTAGGTCCGCCGGTGGCGCACACTCTGGAAAGGGAGACGTTCGTTGGCTACCTGGCCAGGTTTCAGGGCGTCTTGCCCAGCAGCGCATCCTTGAGTTGCCAGTCGGCGGGCTTCTGACCCAGCCAGATGCGCATCAGGGCATTGAAGAACTCGGGCTCAACGAACGGATCGCCTTCGACCTTGCCCTTGACAGTCAGGACCGTTCCGGTACCGGGAATCCAGTCGAGGACAAAAGTCTCCCCGGTCTGCAGGCGTTTGTGGTCGCTGAAAACCTGGCTCATGCGGAGCACACCGGGAATCAGTCGGGAAAACGCCTTGCGATCCATGTTGTCTTCCATGCCTCTGGAAAACAGCTTGCCAAGCTCGCCCGAGTCGATGTCGCGCAGCATGGTGATGGTCATGCGCTTGGGGCCGGTCGCTGCCATCACGGCTTCGGGTGTGGATGCCTTGTCGCTGAGATACAGCCCGGCGGTGTACACCTTGAAAACGGCCTTGTACCGAACGCCTGCGCCATTGAGCTTCAGGGTGCTGCCGCCTACCACCGCACGATCTTCCAGCTTCACGCCGCTGATCTCCACGGTGGCGCCCTGCACGAGGGCAGGGGTGGACAGAATACCTGTTGCAAGGACAGTGATGCGAATCAGTCGGCTGATGTGGGACATGGCACTCTCAAGAAACGAACGGTCGTTCGATAAAGCATATTCTCCAACGTTGAACCTCGCCGCACAAGCGGGGCATCACTGGTGGGACGTGATGGTTCGCACGCGGTGTTCATTTGCCACGGGGCTTTGCTACACTCGCGACACCATGTTCAACCCACGCACATCCTTCACAGGTGGTCTGCCGCGCCGCAATGGCCGGGGAGCCTGGCCCTGGCGTAAGCCAGCGTAAATGTGCCCATTCCTCTGGGGTGCGTAGCGAGGATCACCGATTTTGAGGTGCCTGCTGTGCGCTTCCTCCCCCACCCGGTTGGCTGCACCGACCGGGACCCCAAGACAAACGGCCTGCACTGAACCGATCCGGGCAGAGCCGACGAAGCGTCTGAACGAACATGATCACCGAACTCGAATTCAAAAGCCTGGCCCAGCAGGGCTACAACCGCATCCCGCTCATGGCGGAAGCTTTTGCGGATCTGGAAACGCCACTGTCGCTCTACCTCAAGCTCGCCCATGGCCGTGGCGACGGCAGGTACAGCTTTCTTCTGGAATCGGTGGTGGGTGGCGAGCGGTTTGGCCGCTACAGCTTCATCGGCCTGCCCGCTCGCACCCTGTTGCGTGCCAGCGGTTTCGGGACCGAAGCCAAGACCGAGGTGGTGCAAGACGGCACGGTGGTCGAGACCCACCATGGCAACCCGCTGGACTTCATTGCCGCCTATCAGCAGCGCTTCAAGGTGGCGCTGCGACCGGGTCTGCCGCGCTTTTGCGGTGGCCTGGCAGGCTACTTTGGCTACGACGCGGTGCGCTACATCGAGAAAAAGCTGGAAGCCACCTGTCCGCCCGACACCCTGGGCTGCCCGGACATCCTGCTGCTGCAGTGCGAAGAGCTCGCAGTAATCGACAACCTCTCGGGCAAGCTCTACCTCATCGTCTACGCAGACCCGGGGCAGGCAGAGGCCTACGCCAATGCCAAGAAGCGTTTGCGTGAACTTCGCGAAGCGCTGAAGTACTCGGTGAGTGCGCCGGTGGTCAAGCCCAGCCAGAGCTTTCCGGCGGAACGCGACTTCGCCAAAGCCGATTACCTGGCCGCCGTGGAACGTGCCAAGGAGCTGATCGCTGGCGGCGATTTCATGCAGGTCCAGGTGGGACAGCGCATCAAGAAGCGCTACACCGAGTCGCCGCTGAGCCTGTACCGCGCGCTGCGTTCGTTGAACCCCAGCCCGTACATGTACTACTACCACTTCGGCGATTTTCACGTGGTGGGCGCCTCACCCGAGATTCTGGTGCGCCAGGAAAAAGCGACCGAGGGCACCAAGGTGACAATTCGTCCCCTGGCCGGCACACGTCCGCGCGGCGCCACGCCAGAAAAAGACAAAATGACCGAGGCCGAGCTGGTCAATGACCCAAAGGAGCGGGCCGAACACGTGATGCTCATCGATCTGGCCCGCAACGACATCGGTCGCATCGCCCAAACAGGCAGTGTGAAGGTGACCGAGGCGTTCGCTGTGGAGCGGTACAGCCACGTGATGCACATCGTGAGCAACGTGGAAGGGCTGCTCAATGAAGGCATGACCAACATGGACGTGCTCAAGGCCACTTTCCCTGCTGGCACACTCACCGGCGCGCCCAAGGTGCACGCCATGGAACTGATCGACCAGCTGGAGCCCACCAAGCGTGGGCTCTATGGAGGTGCTTGTGGCTACCTCAGCTACGCCGGCGACATGGACGTGGCCATCGCCATCCGCACCGGCATCATCAAGGACCAGATGCTCTACGTGCAGGCGGCCGCCGGCGTGGTGGCCGATTCGGTGCCCGAAATGGAGTGGAGGGAAACCGAGCACAAGGCGCGCGCGCTTCTTCGCGCGGCGGAACTGGTTGAGGAGGGCCTGGAATGAGCGCGATGAAAATGAGCGACGTAGGGCCGCCCCAAAGCGCTCAAGCCCCCAGGGGGGGCAGCGACCCACGCGCAGCGGGGGAGCGTGGGGGCATCAAGGTTTTGATGGTCGACAACTACGACTCGTTCACCTACAACATCGTGCAGTACTTCGGCGAACTTGGCGCCGAGGTGACCGTCGTGCGCAACGATGAAATCACAGTTGATGAAATTCAGCAGCGGCTGGATCAAGGCCAAATTGACCGACTCGTGATTTCACCCGGTCCATGCTCACCGGCCGAAGCCGGCGTTTCGGTACCGGCGATCCAGCACTTTGCGGGCAAGTTGCCCATCCTGGGCGTGTGCCTGGGTCACCAGAGCATTGGCGCAGCCTTCGGCGGCAAGATCATTCGGGCTCAAGTGCTCATGCATGGCAAGACCAGCGTCATTGCCACCACGCAGAAGGGCGTTTTCACGGGCTTGCCCGAGCAATTCACCGTGAACCGCTACCACTCGCTCGCCATTGAGCGCGCGACCTGTCCGGATTGCCTGGAGGTTACCGCCTGGACGCCTGACGGCGAAATCATGGGCGTGAAGCACAAGACCTTGTCCATCGAAGGCGTGCAGTTTCACCCTGAGAGCATCCTCACGGAACATGGCCACGCCATGCTCAAGAATTTTCTGGAGCAGGCGTGAAACACCCCTCGCCGTGCTTCGCGCGATCCCAGTCAAGAGGAGCGGTGCCTGTGACCCGGCGAAGCCGGTTCCCTGATGTCCTTGGAAGCAAGCATTTTTTACCTGGAAGGTCGTCACATGTTGATTGATTTGCGCAGCGACACCGTCACGCAACCCACCGCCGCCATGCGTGCCGCCATGATGTCCGCGCCGCTGGGCGACGACGTGTTTGGTGATGACCCTTCAGTGAACGCGCTGCAGGACCGCATCGCGACGCTCACTGGCAAGGAAGCCGCGCTGTTCATGGCCAGCGGTACGCAGAGCAATCTCTGCGGGATGATGGCCCATTGCGGTCGAGGTGACGAATACATCGTGGGACAGAACGCCCACACCTATCGCTACGAGGGCGGTGGTGCCGCCGTGCTGGGAAGCATCCAGCCCCAGCCGCTGACACAGAACGCAGAGGGTCAGATGGGCCTGGCCGACATCGCTGCAGCCATCAAGCCCGACGATCAGCACTTTGCGCGCACGCGCCTGCTGTGCCTGGAGAACACCTGGAACGGCCACCCCATGCCGCAGAGCTATCTGCAGCAGGCCACTGACCTGGCCCGCCAGCATGGGCTGGCCACGCATCTGGACGGTGCCCGCGTGTTCAATGCGGCTGTGGTCCGTGGTGGCAGTGCGTTGAAGAACCTGCGGGACATCGTCGATCTCTTCGACAGCGTCTCGATCTGTTTCAGCAAGGGCCTTGGAGCGCCTGTGGGCTCGGCGCTGTGTGGGTCGCGGGATCTCATTGACCGGGCACGCCGCTGGCGCAAGATGGTCGGTGGTGGGCTGCGGCAGTCTGGCTTGCTGGCCGCCGCCGCGCACCACGCGCTGGACCACCACGTGGAGCGCCTGGCCGATGACCATGCACTGGCAACGCGTCTGGCTCAGGGCCTTTCGGGTATTGAGGGCCTGAGCGTGCGTTCGGCACAAACCAATATCGTGTTTGTGGACGTGGCAGGCGGGCGCGGCCCTGATCTGTTGGCGCACCTCGAAAGCCACGGTGTGCTTGCGACGGGGCTCATCGGCCTGCGTTTTGTGACCCACCTTGATGTGGACCAGGCGGGCATCGACCACGCCATTGCCTGCACCCAGTCGTTTTTCTCACAAGGCGCCAGCGGATTGGCGCCACGTGCGGCGGGTACAGCTGTCTACTGAATCGGGGTTCACCTTGCCCGATCTGCCGCAGCTCCTGCTTTTCATCGCGGCCGGCTGGCTGCTCAACCTCACGCCGGGGCCGGACGTGCTCTACATCGTCACGAACGCGCTGCGAAGCGGTGTGCGCGCCGGCATGGTGGCTGCGCTTGGCATTGTCAGCGGCTGCTTTGTCCACGTGTTTGCTGCGGCCGTTGGCGTGAGCGCGCTGTTGGCCACATCGGTCACCGCGTTTGCCGTGCTCAAGTGGATTGGCGCGGTCTATCTGTTGTGGATGGGCATGCGATTGCTGATGTCCAAAATCACGCCGCTGGATTTGCGCAATGGCGTGCCCGAGGTCGATCTCTGGCGTGTCTACCGACGCGGGTTTCTGACCAACGTGCTCAACCCCAAGGTTGCACTTTTTTTTCTGGCATTTGTGCCGCAGTTCATTTCGCCGGGCGCCGAAAACAAGGCTGCGGTTTTCCTTGCCCTGGGCGTGATATTCAACCTGAATTCGCTACCCATCAATTTCGGCTATGCGTGGCTCTCGGCATGGGCCGCACGCCGAGTGCACGCCGTCCAGCGCGCCATGCACTGGATGGAACGGACCGCCGGCGTGATGTTCGTGGGCTTCGGTCTGCGACTGGCAATGACCGACAATCCCGCTCAATAAAAGACAAGCACCTGGAGACCCTAATGCCCAACAGCCACAAGATCACGCCGCAGGAAGCCCTGCTACGCACCATCGAGCACCGCGAAATCTTCCACGATGAGATGTTGCACCTCATGCGCTTGATCATGGGGGGTGAGATGTCGCCCGTGATGATGGCCGCGCTCGTCACTGGCCTGCGCGTGAAGAAAGAAACCATTGGCGAAATCACGGCGGCGGCGCAGGTGATGCGCGAGTTCTCCACCAAGGTGCATGTGGCCGACAAGACCCACCTGGTGGATATCGTGGGCACCGGTGGTGACGGTTCCCATACCTTCAACATCTCCACCTGCAGCATGTTCGTGGCCGCCGCCGCCGGTGCGCGCGTGAGCAAACACGGCGGACGCAGCGTGTCCAGCAAGAGTGGCAGCGCAGACGTGCTTGAGAGCCTGGGCGTCAACATCAACCTCTCGCCAGAACAGATAGCGCGTTGCATCGAGCAGGTGGGCGTGGGTTTCATGTTTGCGCCCAACCACCACCCCGCCATGAAGAACGTGGCGCCGGTGCGCCGTGAGCTGGGCATCAAGACCATCTTCAACATCCTTGGGCCGCTGACCAACCCGGCCTCGGCACCCAACATCCTCATGGGTGTGTTTCACCCCGATCTGGTGGGCATTCAGGTGCGCGCGCTGCAGCGCCTGGGCGCCGAACACGCGGTGGTGGTCTACGGCCGCGACGGCATGGACGAGGTCTCGCTGGGAGCTGCCACCATGGTGGGTGAGCTCAAGAACGGTGAAATCACCGAATACGAGATCCACCCGGAGGACTTCGGCCTGACCATGGCCAGCAACCGTGCCTTGCGTGTCGAAACCCCGGAAGACTCGCGGGCCATGTTGATGGGCGTGCTGGAAAACCGCGACGACCCGGCTTTTCGGGCGGCCGCCGACATCGTGGCGCTCAACGCCGGTATTGGCCTCTATGCCGCCAATGTGGTGAGCGACATGAAGGAGGGCCTTGATCTGGCGCGCAAAACGCTCGAGTCCGGCGCGGCCCTCGCCAAGCTGGAGCAACTCAAAGCTTTCGCGGTGGCGACGTCATGAGCGACATCCTGAACAAGATCGTGGCTGTCAAACACGAGGAAATCGCTGCAGCCCAGAAAAGGAAGCCCCTGGATGTGGTGCGTTTCGATGCCGAAAGTCGCGTGCTGACCCGCGACTTCGAAGCCGCACTCCGCGCCAAAATCAAAGCCGGCCAGGCAGCCGTGATCGCCGAGATCAAGAAAGCCAGCCCCAGCAAAGGTGTGCTTCGTGAAGACTTCATTCCCGCCGACATTGCCCAAAGCTACGCAGAAGGGGACGGCAAGATCCAGGCCGCTTGTCTTTCTGTATTGACCGATCGCCAGTTTTTCCAGGGTAGCCCCGACTTCCTGAAGCAGGCACGCGCGAGTTGTGACTTGCCCGTGCTGCGCAAGGACTTCATGGTCGACCCTTACCAGGTCTTTGAGGCGCGTTCCATGGGGGCGGATGCCATTTTGCTGATCGCGGCCTGCCTGGACGATGCCCAGATGGCCGACCTGGAAGCCCTTGCGCTGACCCTGAACATGGCGGTGCTGGTGGAGGTGCACGACCGGGAAGAGCTGCAACGCGCCCTGAAGCTCAAAACCCCGCTGCTGGGTATCAACAACCGCAATCTGCGCAGCTTTGAAGTTTCGCTCCAGACCACGCTGGACATGCTGCCCGATGTGCCAGCCGATCGGCTGCTGATCACCGAGTCCGGCATTCTGTCCCGGGCCGACGTGAGCCTCATGCGAGATGCCAATGTGCACGGCTTCCTCGTCGGCGAGGCTTTCATGCGCGCGCCCGATCCGGGTCTGGCGTTGGCCGAGTTGTTCGGGTGAGCGTGTCGGCGGTTCAGGGCACACTGGCGCTTGAAGCGGCGGAACGAAGTGCTGACTTGCCGGATTCGGTCGACCCCGTCAGTTGGTCCGTCGATGCAGGTTGGACGGATCTGGTGCGGGAATTCCGGACTTCGCCGCATGGCCTCGGCCTGGTTGCATTTCTGCGGGAGCGTATGGCCCATGGGGCGGTGGTGTACCCCCCGAAGCCCCTGAGAGCGCTCGATCTGGTGGCGCCTGAGTCTGTTCGCGTGGTCGTTCTGGGGCAGGATCCTTATCACGGACCGGGCCAGGCGGAAGGCCTGGCGTTTTCGGTGGCACCCGGCGTCAAGATTCCGCCGAGCTTGCGGAACATTTTCAAGGAGCTTCAGCGCGATACCGGCGCCGTTTTCCCCCCTCAAGGCTCGCTGGTTCACTGGGCGGAGCAGGGCGTGTTGCTGCTGAACACCTGCCTCACGGTGGAAGACGGACACCCGGCCAGTCATGCCGGGCAAGGTTGGGAGGCGCTGACCGACGCTGTCATCCGCTGCTGCAGCGAGACCGGTCCAGCGAAGGTGTTTTTGCTCTGGGGCGCGCACGCACAGAAAAAGCGGCCATTGATAGACGCATCCCGGCATCTGATCCTTTGCGCCAACCACCCGTCGCCCCTGTCTGCAGCCCGTGGTCCGGTCCCTTTTCTGGGCTGTGGGCATTTCGGCCAAGCCAATGCCTGGCTGGTGAAGAAGGGGTACCCGCCCATCCGGTGGTGAATCCTGCCGGACAGGGCTGACCGTGCTTGAAAAAACCATGGCATAATGCTGGGCTGCGCTATGGAGGGGTGGCCGAGTGGTTAAAGGCAGCAGACTGTAAATCTGCCCGCTAACGCGTACGCTGGTTCGAATCCAGCCTCCTCCACCAGCAACCAGTGCGATATGAGAGTGATTGGAATCAAAGCGCTTTGAGTGTGTCGGTCTTTGGGTTCTGAAGATGGGCCTGTTCGGGCGGGAGTAGTTCAATGGTAGAACCCCAGCCTTCCAAGCTGATGACGCGGGTTCGATTCCCGTCTCCCGCTCCATGTTGCATCGGATGTTGTGCCCGTCAGGGTGGTTGTGAAGGTTTTCAGGCGTCCAGCCAGGTGCTGGGTGCCTTTGCCC
>JAABRN010000487.1 GCA_011390855.1 Hydrogenophaga sp.
CCCACGGGTTGCGGCGACGCGTTCCGTGCGGCACTGCTGCATGGCATTGAACAGGGATGGCCGATGCAGCAGTGCGTTGAATTGGGCAACCGAATGGGGGCACTGAAGATCGCCAGCAGGGGTGGCCAGAACTACAGCTTGTGAAGCACGGCGTCTGGAAACCGCAGCTGACCGCTCTGAGTTCCGCTGGATGTGCTTGTGAACACAGCGAACAGAAGCAACCAATCGGATCCCGTCCAACTGTCTTTTCTAGGCTGAAAACAAAATGGCCCGACGCTTGCGCGTCGGGCCATTGCACTTCAGATGAGGATCTTCAGGGCTTGCTGGACGTGGGAAACGGCCAGGCAGCCTGAGGGTTCAGCTTCGTTTGTGCTACAGGGGCCGCAGGGGCTGCCGGCTTCTTGGCCGGCTCAGCTTTTTTTGCTGGGGCTGCCTTTTTCACAGGTGCGGCCTTCTTCGCTGGTGCAGCTTTCTTGGCCGGTGCGGCTTTCTTCGCTGGTGCAGCTTTCTTGGCCGGTGCGGCTTTCTTCGCTGGTGCAGCTTTCTTGGCCGGTGCGGCCTTCTTCGCTGGTGCAGCTTTCTTGGCCGGTGCGGCTTTCTTCACTGGAGCAGCTTTCTTGGCCGGTGCGGCTTTCTTCGCTGGAGCAGCTTTCTTCGCCGGTGCGGCTTTCTTAGCCGGTACGGCTTTCTTCACGACGGCCTTTTTGGCCGGGGCTTTTTTCGCAGTTGCCATTATTTTCTCCTTGATCAAGTTGCAAAGAGCACTTCAAGAGCACGTTCGCCCATGAAATGATTCAAGGCCCTGGTGTCCTGTGGATGCATCCACGAACGACGCCAAGGCGCTGAATTCAGTGACAAAACCCTGCCACGGACGCCAGTGCGCCGAGTGCAGGGTTTTGAATGTTGAAGACACATGTGATGGTGAGTGACTGCGGTAAGCCCCGGTGAGTGGGGATTCAGTCCCAGGACAGGGCGCCGCCTGTCTGGTACTCGATGACACGGGTTTCGAAAAAGTTGCGTTCCTTCTTGAGGTCGATCATCTCGCTCATCCAGGGGAACGGGTTTTCCTCGTTGGGGAACATGGGTTCAAGACCGATCTGCGTTGCGCGCCGGTTGGCGATGTAGCGCAGGTAGCCTTTGAACATGGAAGCGTTCATGCCCAGCACGCCGCGTGGCATGGTGTCTTCGGCATAGCGGTATTCCAGTTCCACGGCCTTGAGGAACAGTTCCTTGATTTCGGCTTTGAACTCGGTGGTCCACAACATCGGGTTCTCCATCTTGATCGCGTTGATCAGGTCGATACCGAAGTTGCAATGCATGGATTCGTCACGCAGGATGTACTGGTACTGCTCGGCTGCACCGGTCATTTTGTTTTGGCGACCCAGCGCCAGGATCTGCGTGAAGCCCACATAGAAGAACAGGCCTTCCATGAGGCAGGCAAAAACGATCAGGCTCTTGAGCAGGCGCTGGTCGGTCTCGGGTGTGCCGGTGTGGAAATTCGGGTCCATGATCGCTTCGATGAAGGGGATCAGGAACTCGTCCTTGTCGCGGATCGACTGGACTTCGTTGTAGGCGTTGAAGATCTCGGACTCATCGAGGCCGAGCGATTCCACGATGTACTGGTAGGCATGCGTGTGAATCGCTTCTTCGAATGCCTGGCGCAGCAGGAACTGGCGGCACTCCGGCGCCGTGATGTGGCGGTAGGTGCCCAGCACGATGTTGTTGGCGGCCAGGGAGTCGGCTGTGACGAAGAAGCCGAGGTTGCGCTTGACGATGCGGCGTTCGTCTTCGGTCAGACCGTTCGGATCTTTCCAGAGCGCGATGTCGCGGCTCATGTTCACTTCCTGCGGCATCCAGTGATTGGCACAGGTGGCGAGATATTTTTCCCACGCCCACTTGTACTTGAACGGCACCAGTTGGTTGACGTCGGTCTGACCATTGATGATGCGTTTGTCGGCCGCGTTGACACGGCGTGTGCCGACCGTCTGCGCGGCTTTGACTTCGGAAGGGAAAGAGGAGGGAGCCGCACTTGACAGTGGCGCTTGCACACCTGGCACAGCAGAGGCAAGTGGAAGTGTGGCGGGCTTCGAGGAGGGAGTGACTTGTTCGTCCCAGGTCAGCATAGTGGTGTCCAATTCATCGGATTATCGAAGTGTCGGCATGAAAAGCAAAGGACTCATGCACTCATAAATGATTTTGTGTTGCGGTGTCGCATCGAATGCATGACGTACGACACCACAACGCGCTGCGCAATGCGCAGCATGATCACTGGCAGGCTTCACATCCTGGGTCGTCTATCGCACAGAACTTCACATCGGTGGCAGGTTCAGCAGCCGATTGAACAACGGCTTCAGGGGCACGCATCGATGCGTCGTTTCCACCCACAGCCACCGCGTTGAGCTGACCCGTGCGACCCGTGGATTTTTCTGCCTGCGTGGCCGATGTGGTGCGCAGGTAGTAGGTGGTCTTGAGACCACGCAACCATGCGAGCTTGTAGGTGTCGTCAAGCTTCTTGCCCGAAGCGCCAGCCATGTAAATGTTCAGGCTTTGGGCCTGGTCGATCCATTTCTGGCGGCGCGCTGCTGCTTCGACCAGCCACAGTGGTTCAACTTCAAAAGCGGTGGCGTACAGGGACTTCACTTCTTGTGGCACGCGGTCGATGGGACGCAGTGAACCGTCGAAGTGCTTGAGGTCCATGACCATCACGTCATCCCACAGGCCCAGGCGCTTGAGATCCTTCACGAGGTAGCCGTTGATGACGGTGAACTCGCCAGAAAGATTGGACTTGACCGAGAGGTTGCCGAAGCAAGGCTCGATGGAAGCGTCAACTCCAATGATGTTGGAGATGGTGGCTGTGGGCGCAATGGCCACGCAGTTGGAATTGCGCATGCCGTCGGTTGCGATCTTGTCGCGCAGTGCAGTCCAGTCCATGGTGCTGGAACGGTCCACATCGACATAGCCGCCGCGCTCGGTGCTCAGCATCTGCAGGGTGTCTGGTGGAAGGATGCCCTGGTCCCACAGCGAGCCCTTGAAGCTGGCATAGCGGCCGCGCTCGCGGGCCAGCTCGGTCGATGCCCAGTAAGCGTAGTAACAGACGGCTTCCATGGAGCGATCGGCAAAAGCCACAGCTTCGCCTGAGGCGTACGGAATGCGCAATTCATACAGCGCGTCCTGGAAGCCCATCACGCCCAGACCCACCGGGCGGTGACGCATGTTGGAGTCACGCGCCTTCTTCACCGCGTAGTAGTTGATGTCGATCACGTTGTCGAGCATGCGCATCGCCGTGGTGATGGTCTTCTGCAGCTTGACGCGGTCGATGTCACCGTCCTTGACGTGTTGCAGCAGGTTGATCGAACCCAGGTTGCAGACGGCGGTTTCGGTGTCGCTGGTGTTGAGCGTGATCTCGGTGCAGAGGTTGGAGCTGTGCACCACACCGACGTGCTGTTGCGGGCTGCGCACGTTGCAGGCGTCCTTGAACGTGATCCAGGGATGGCCGGTTTCGAAAAGCATCGAGAGCATCTTGCGCCACATGTCGGTGGCGGGAACCTTGCGGTAGGGCTTGATCTCGCCGCGTGCGGCTTTTTCTTCGTAGGCCACGTAGGCACGCTCGAAGTCGGCACCGAAGCGGTCATGCAGGTCAGGCACGTCGTTGGGCGAGAACAGACTCCATTCGCCTTTCTCCATCACACGTTTCATGAACAGGTCTGGTATCCAGTTGGCCGTGTTCATGTCGTGCGTGCGGCGGCGGTCGTCGCCGGTGTTCTTGCGCAGCTCCAGGAATTCTTCGATGTCGAGGTGCCAGGTTTCCAGGTAGGTGCAGACCGCGCCCTTGCGCTTGCCACCCTGGTTCACCGCCACGGCGGTGTCGTTGACCACTTTCAGGAACGGCACGACACCTTGTGATTCGCCGTTGGTGCCCTTGATGTGGGCGCCAAGTGCGCGCACGCGGGTCCAGTCGTTGCCCAGGCCGCCAGCAAATTTGGACAGCAGCGCGTTTTCCTTGATGGACTCATAAATGCCGTCGAGGTCGTCTGGCACGGTGGTGAGGTAGCAGCTGGAGAGCTGCGAGCGCAGTGTGCCGCTGTTGAAAAGCGTGGGTGTGGACGACATGAAGTCGAACGAAGACAACACTTCGTAGAACTCGATGGCGCGCGCTTCGCGGTCGATTTCATTGAGCGACAGGCCCATGGCCACGCGCATGAAGAACGATTGGGGCAGTTCGATGCGGGACTTGCGCACGTGCAGGAAGTAGCGGTCGTACAGCGTCTGCAGACCCAGGTAGTCGAACTGCAGGTCGCGCTCGGGCTTGAGCGCGGCGCCCAGGCGGGCCAGATCGAACTGCATCAGGCGCTCGTCGAGCAGGTCGTTCTGCACGCCCTTCTTGATGAACTGTGGAAAGTAATCGGCGTAGCGCGCGCCCATTTCGGTGGCGGGCACTTCCTCGCCCATCACTTCCTTGACAATGGTGTGCAGCAGCAGGCGCGCGGTGGCGTAGGTGTAGTCGGGGTCTTTTTCGATCAGCGTGCGGGCAGCCAGGATGGAGGCCTTGTAGACCTCTTCTATCGGCACGCCGTCGTACAGGTTGCGCTTGGTCTCGGCCACGATCGGGTCGGCTTGGACGTCCTTGCCCAGGCCGGAGCAGGCGGATTCGATCAGTCCCTGCAAACGCTGCAGGTCAAGAGGCACGCGCTGGCCTCCATCGATCACGTGCAGTTCAACCTCTGCGACGGCTGGTTTCGCCTGTTGGGCGCGCTCCTGTGCGCGACGCTCGCGGTACAGCACATAGGCGCGGGCCACTTCATGGTGGCTGCTGCGCATCAGGCCGAGTTCCACATGGTCCTGCACATCTTCAATGTGAAAGGTGCCGCCTCCCGGGCGTGATCGGACCAGGGCCTTCACCACCGTCTGGGTGAGGGCATCGACGGTCTCGCGTACGCTGGCTGACGCTGCGCCCTGGGTGCCGTGCACGGCCAGGAAAGCCTTCATCAGGGCCACGGCAATCTTGCTGGGCTCGAAGGACACAACTGCGCCGTTGCGGCGAATGATCTGGTAGTGGCTGTATGCGGCATTGGCCGACCCTGACGAGGGTTTGGGTGAAACCGGTGCAGCCAGGCTGGCAGAGAGGGAGGTCTGGATGGGGGAAAATGATGTGGTCTGCATGGTTCCTCTTTCAATTGTTTTGTGTACCCGGGCGCAGGGGGCGCCAGTTCCTGTCATGCGGTAGCGGCTTGCCGGTGACTGGTCAGATTTTGTGCGTTGCCCGGCTGCGGAATGGTGCGGCGCCAGATGCGAAATGGTGTGGATCAAATCGGTTGGCGTCGCGCACCGCACACTATATCTGGTGTGCGGGTGTGGTTCAACCCACTACCGGTAGTGTTTGGCGGTTTTTTTTGTTCGTCAGACTCCGGCCCCTTTTTTGTGGCCATGGCGCCAGGGTTTGGCTGGCTGCAGGTCGATTTCTCCCAGCCGCTGCAAGCGCTGTACGGGCTTGAACTTTTTAAAGGAGGCCTTGATGGTGCGCGGCCCTCGGCACGAAAGTCCTTTGGAGCCCGCGCCGTTGTTGGCGTGGTGACCTCATCAAAGAAGTCGCGCCGGTTTGCTGTTCAGATCTGTTGGCCGGAACCACTGTGTGTGACATCAGGGAAACACCCGATGGGCCAGCCAAGTCCCTGCTGGAGTCGCGCCCAGTCAAAGCCTGGCCCTGGGTCACACTTGCGACCAGGGGCAATGTGTTCATGCCCGGCCACATGGGCGATGGGGTAGCGCAGGGCCAGGGCTTGGCACAGCTGGGTCAGTGCAGCGTACTGGGTTGCCTCGAACCAGTCGCCTTCAAGTCCCTCGAGCTCGATACCGATCGAGTCGTCGTTGCGGTTGTCGCGCCCGCACCAGCTGGATGCACCCGCATGCCAGGCGCGTTGGTCGGCATCGACAAACTGCACCAGTGCGCCGCTGCGCCGGATGAAAAAATGAGCAGAGACCTCTGCGCCACGGATTTGCTCAAAGTAGGGGTGCGCTTGCCAGTCAAGTTGGTTGGTGAACAGTTGCTCGACCTCGGGGCCGCCGTACTGGCCTGGGGGCAGGCTGATCGAGTGCACCACAATCAGATCGATCATGGCGTCGGCAGGTCGGGGGCCGAAGTTGGGAGAGGGGCAGCGGCGGGCGCCTTCCAGCCAGCCTGCCTGCCAGCGGCTGCCAACCGGTGCTTCAGGAGCCATCGGTTTCGTCGGACGGCATGTTGAGTCCCAGGCGCTGGATGCGGTAGCGCATTTGACGAAGATTCAGCCCGAGCCGAGCAGCGGCTGCGGTGCGGTTGTAGTCACATTCCCGCAAGGCCTTGAGCAGCACGAGCCGCTCCTGTTCGTCCAGGTAGGTTTGCAGATCGTTGGGAATGTCGATCGGTGGCGGCGATGTGTCCGTTGGTGGAGGCGCTCGTTCAGGGGGTGCTTGTGTCGCGGTTTCGGCCAGCACGGCAGAGGGGATCGGTTCCAGGTCGCCGAAATCAGTGGGTTCGATGGCATCACCACTGCTGAGCGCCAGGGCGCGCTGCAGCAGGTTTTCCAGCTCACGCACATTGCCGGGCAAAGCCCGGGTCTGCAGCCAGGTGAGCGCGCGCTCCGAGAGCGCAGGCGCGGGCTGACCACTTTCTTTGCAGATCCGCCTCATCAGTGCGTGTGCCAGCTCGGGCAAGTCTTCGCGCCGCTCTCGCAGCGCAGGCGTGCGCAGTTCGATCACGTTCAGTCGGTAAAACAGGTCTTGTCTGAACTGGCTGGTCTGGACCAGCGCCGAGAGGTCGCGATGGGTGGCGCTGACCAGGCGAACATCAACGGCGTCTTCCTGCACGCCCCCGAGGGGGCGCACACGGCGCTCCTGAATGACGCGCAGCAGCTTGGCCTGCATCGCAATGGGAAGGTCACCGATTTCATCCAGAAAAAGCGTGCCTCCCTTGGCCGCCTGGAAGTAGCCCTCGCGATCCTGGGTGGCGCCGGTGTAGGCACCCTTGCGAGCACCAAAAAACTCGGCCTCGATGAGATTTTCCGGGATGGCACCACAATTCACCGCCACAAAAGGGCCGTTGGCGCGGTGGCTGCACTCGTGCACGGCGCGCGCCACCAGTTCCTTGCCGGTGCCCGATTCACCCAGGATGAGCACGGGCGCCATGCTGGTGGCCACTTTTTCAATACGCGACTTGATCTGTGCAATGCTGGGTGCGCTTCCCACAATGCGCTGCAGAGCGCGCGCACCTGCTGGCGGCAGAGGTGAACTGGAGAGTTGCAATGCGGACAGCTTGTCCCCCGGGTGCACAACGTCAGCTGCGCGATCGAGCAGCGCGGCAGGCGGGTGGCGCTGGCTTTGCAGTGCCGCGGCCACGGCGGCCCGCAATTGTTTGAGATCGACCGGCTTGGTCAGGTAGTCAAAGGCGCCGAGCTTCAGTGCCTCGACCGCATTCTCTGCAGATCCATGGGCCGTGATGACAATGCTTTTTTCAGTGCGTTGGGTCTCCGCCAGTTCGCGAAGCAATTCCAGACCCAGACCATCGGGCAGGCGCATGTCGGTGATCAGTACATCGAAGTGCTTCTGTGCCAGCCACTCTTGGGCCTGCTCAAGATCTGGCGCCGAGGTCACCTCGTGACCCTCTCGCAACAGCGTCAGCTCATAGAGGGTCCGCAGGTCGGGCTCATCGTCCACGACGAGGATCGAGGCAATGGGGGGCGCATTCATTCGGGCGATGGAGTGGGAGAGCCTTGGTGCACTCAGGTGGCGCCGCGAAGCGACCCGGGCCGTGTCATGGATGGGATGGAGTCGCCTGGCGCATACGACAGGTTCTGCTGGATGGGTTGGCGACTCTGTCGACTGGACGCCGCCATGATCACATAGAACTCGTTGCCATCGAGCTGGTCCAGTCGTGTGCGCTGGTACGCGATATTCGCTCCATATCGCTCACAAAGCTCGCGGCAGATGTAGAGGCCCAGGCCGCTGGAGCGGCTCTCGGATGAGAAGAAGGGTTCGAAGAGGTGTTTGAGCACGCCGGCCTCCAATGGCGCGCCGTCGCTCCAGACCGACAGGCGCACGCGGTCGCCGCCACTGGGTTGTGAGATGACGCGAATCGATGAGGGCTGGCCGCTGGCGTGCCGCATCGCGTTGTCGAGCAGGTTGACCAGCAGTCTGCGCAGATGTTCGGGGTCAAAGCCCACGTGTGCTGCCGGTGCGTGTGTGTGCACACCCAAGACGCCGCGTGACTGGTTCTGGCGCGACCATTCCTGCGTGATGTGGCGGATGGAGGCATCCAGCGGAAGCGAGGGGATCAGACCTTCGATCTGGCTTGGCTGGGCTCGGGCGACGTTGAGGATGTCGTCGACGATGCGCGAGAGGCGCTGCGCGTTGTGCTCGATCATCTGGGTGAGCTTTTTCTGGGCCGGTCCTTGCACCTCTTCATCCAGCAGGGCGTTGGCTTGTGTGATGGCCGACAGCGGATTGCGGATCTCGTGTGCGACCGCAGCCGACATCCGACCCATGGATGCCAGCTTTTCGGTTCGTACGCGTGCTTCCACTTCGCGCAGATCTTCCAGAAACACCACGCACAGGCCCCGACCCCGTCCACCTTGTACCGTCAGGCGGGTGCGTGCGTACAGGCGGTGGGTGGTGAGCTCGTCGATGTCGAGCGTGATCTCCGACTGAAGCGGTTGACCCAGCACGAATGTTTCGTTGACCAGGTGCGACAGGCCGGCCCAACTGTCCTTCACCGAGAGCAAGAGTCGAGTGGCGCCGGAATGTCCCTCACCCAGCAGCATGGTCAGTGCTGCAGGGTTGGCACTTCGCACAACGCCATGCGGATCTGCCACCAGCACGCCTTCGGTCAGGCTTTCGATGATGAGTTCGTTGACTTCGGCCTGGTTGCGCGCGGCCACCTGACTGCTCTGGGCCAGAGCCTCTTCTTTCGCCAGCCGGATGGCAAGCTGGTTGGCCAGCACCGCAACAAGGAAAAAGCCCGTGCCTGTCAGTCCCGCCTGGAGAAACCGCGCGGTGGACACCTCGCTCAGCAGGGTTGCACTGAGCAAGGCTTCCCCCAGCAGGTACAGCGTCACGCTGGCGGCAGTCGCCAGACCCAGTATCAACGGTCCGAGGATGGAGGCCAGCAGCACCGGCAGGGCAAACAGCGGGGTGTAGTTGAGACTGGCTTGCTGAAAATACTGCAGCACCGCAAACACCACCAGGTCGACACCAATGGTCAAAACCCATTGAAAACGGAACACCTGACCGTGGTCGATC
>JAABRN010000488.1 GCA_011390855.1 Hydrogenophaga sp.
GTGGGGTGATTGTGGGGGAGGCGCTGACGCGTCTGGCAGGTGGCGGTTCAGCCCAGGCCCAACTGGCGGGCAGCGAGTTCTTTCATGATTTCTTCGGCCCCGCCGCCAATCATCATCACCTTCACTTCGCGGTAGACGCGCTCGCTCACCGTGCCGCGCATGTAGCCCATACCGCCCAGGAACTGCACGGCGGCATCGGCGCAGAACTGCATGGTCTGGGTGGCGTGGTTCTTCAGCAGACACACCGACGCCACCCAATCTGGTCTGGCGTCACCTGTGTCAGCGCGCGCACCCAATGCATCCACCCAGCACTGGGTGGATTGAATACGCATCTGCATGTCCATGAGCTTGTGGCGGATCACCTGGTGTTCGACAAGTGCGGCGCCAAAGGTCTGGCGTTGTTGTGCCCAGGCCAGGGCTTCGTCGAAGCAGGCTTCAGCGAAGCCCAGCGCCATGGCAGACATGGCCAGGCGCTCGCCATTGAAGTTGCCCATGATGATGCGAAAGCCCTTGCCCTCCTCGCCCAGCAGGTAGCGCGCAGGCACGCGCACGCCGTCGAATCGCAGGTGAGCGGTGTCGCTGCAGTGCCAGCCCATCTTGTGCAGCTTGGTGCGGGAAATGCCGGGTGCACTGCAGGGCACCACGATCATGGATATCCCGCCCGCGCCCTTGTTCTTCAGATCCGTCCTGACCGCAAGGGTGATCCAGTCGCAGCGCATGCCGGACGTGATGAACACCTTTTCGCCATCGATCACGTATTCGTCGCCATCCCGCCTGGCGGTGGTGCGCAGCGCGGCCACATCGGAACCACCACCCGGTTCGGTGATGCCCAGCGCCGCAATCTGCTCGCCGCGCAGCACGGGCGGGATCACTTCACGCTGCAGCTCGGGCGTGCCGTGCGCCAGCACCGGCGGCAGGCCAATGTTGTGACTGAACAGACTGGCCATGAGGCCGCCACTGCCACCGAAGCGGGCCAGAGCTTGCGACATGGCGTTGCGTGCGCTCCAGGGTGCGGGCGTGCCGCCCAGGTGTTCCGGGTAGCCCAGGCCGAGCAAGCCAAGCTCTGCGGCCTTTGGGTACAAGGATTTGGGGAATTCACCCGCTTCGTCCCATGCGCTCACGTTCGGCGCAATGGCTTCGCGCGCGAAGCGCTTCACGGTGTCGATCAACGCCGTACGGTCTGCTGGGGTGAAGTCTGGGAGGTCGGTCATCTCATTTCTCAAAGGTGACGAGGATCTGACCGGGCGCAACCTGCTGCCCAGGCGACACAGGCACCGCGTCAACGCGCCCGTCGCGCGGGGAGGCGATCTGGTGTTCGAGCTTCATGGACTCGATGACGAACAGAGGCGAGCCCTTCTGCACCTCGGCGCCGGCCAGCGCGTGCACGGCAATGAGCTTGCCATTGAATGGGGCGCGCAGCTCGCGCGCGGCCGAGGCACCGCCTTCACGTTCGCGAGGCGTATGGCTGAGGTCGGTAAGGGACAAGGTGTGTGCGCCTACCTGAACCTGCCAGCGGCCGCCACCGAGCGACACGGCATGCACCCGCCGTGAGACACCGTCGATGGTCACACTGTTCTGGGCCAGGTTCGCCTGAACCATGCGCTCGCCCACCGCCACGCTCAGCGCGCCCTGCCCCCGTTCCTGCACCGCCAGGTCCAGCGTGTGACCGGCGTGCTGCCAGCGCAGCGGGCGTGCAAATGGGCATGGAAGGGCTGTTGCAGGAGCCAGCGCGTGGTAGGTGGCAGCCAGCGCACCGGCCAGCACAGCATCGGGTGAGGGTTGGAGTTGTTCGCGCAGCTCGTCCCCCTGTTCGGCCAGAAAGGGAATGAGCGCGTCACCTGCCACGAACACCGGATGGCGCAGGCAGGCAGCCAGAAAGGCGCGGTTGGTGGGCAGGCCCAGCACGGTGGTGGTGTCGAGAGCGTGGGCCAGATGTTGTATGGCTTCAGTGCGGGTAGGTGCGTGAGCGATGAGCTTGCCCAGCATGGCGTCGTAGTGGGGTGTGATTTCGCTGCCAGCTTCCAGGGCGTGGTCGAAGCGCAGGCCAGGGGTGAGCGGCGGCGGCTGGAAGGCTTGCACTGTGCCGGTGTGCGGGGTGAAGTGCTCATCCTCGGCACACAAGCGCACTTCGATGGCATGCCCGTTGAAGATGATCTGCTCTTGGTTGAGCGGCAGCCATTCGCCGCGCGCCACCCGGATCTGCCACTCCACGAGATCCAGCCCCGTCAGCATCTCGGTCACCGGGTGTTCCACCTGGAGCCGCGTGTTCATTTCCATCAAAAAGAAGCTGGCTGGAATGGTGGCTTCTGCAGCATCTGCTTCTTCGAGCAAGAACTCCACCGTGCCCGCCCCCACATAACCTGCCGCCTGCGCCAGCGCCACGGCGCAGCGGCCCAGCTCTTCGCGCAGATCAGGCGGCACCGCAGGACTGGGGGCTTCTTCGATGATCTTCTGGTGGCGGCGCTGCACCGAACAGTCGCGCTCGCCCAGGTGCACACAATGGCCGTGTGCATCGGCAAACACCTGCACCTCCACATGGCGCGGGCGCAGCACGGCGCGCTCGATCAGCAGGTCGCCGTTGCCAAAGCCGGCCAGCGCTTCCGATCTTGCGCTCTTCAAGGCAGCGGGCAGCTCTTCCAGGCGCTGTACCAGCCGCATACCGCGGCCACCACCACCGGCCACGGCCTTCACCATCAAGGGCGTTCCAACGCGTTCGGCCTCCGCCATGAAGGTGGCGTCGCTCTGGTCGGCACCGAAGTAGCCGGGCAGCACCGGCACGCCGTGCTGCAGCGCCAGCGCCTTGGCGGCCGACTTGCTGCCCAGCGCGCGAATGGCAGCCGGCGGCGGGCCGACCCAGGTCAGGCCAGCGTCCATCACGGCCTGCGCGAAGTCGGCGTTTTCGCTGAGGAAGCCGTAGCCGGGGTGCACCGCATCGGCGCCGGTGATGCGTGCGGCTTCCAGCAGACGGTCGATGCGCAAATAGGATTCGGCTGAGCTTGTGCCACCGAGCGCGAATGCGGTAGTGGCCTCTCGCACATGCAGGGCAAAGGCATCGGGGTCGCTGAACACGGCCACGGTTTCGATGCCCATGGCGTGGGCGGTGCGGATCACCCGGCGGGCGATCTCTCCCCGGTTGGCGATCAGCAGCCGCTTCATGGTTGTTTCAGCCATGGCGGTGGCAGCTTCTTGGCAAACGATTCCAGACCGGCCGCCGCCTCCGGGCTGCGCAGGGCTGCGGCGAAGGCCCGTGCCGCTTCGTCTCGCAAATCGGGCATCTTGTCGCGCAGGCGATGCAGCAGTCGCTTGGTAGCCGCGACCGCTCCCGGGGCAGCGCGGTTCAATGCTTGGGTGGCTTCGGCCACAGCGGTGTTGAGGGCGTCGTCATCCACCACACGGTTCACCAGGCCGGCGGCCTGAGCCTGCGCAGCGGTCCAGCGCAGGCCACCCAGAAGGCAATGCCTTGCAGTGGCATCACCCAGGCGCTGCCAGACGAAGGGCGCTATTTGTGCCGGCGGCAGGCCGATGGTGACTTCAGGCGTGCCGAAGCTGGCGCGTTCGGTCGCCACCACAATGTCGGCGCAACACACCAGCCCGAAGCCGCCACCCATGGCCGGACCGTCCACCGCACACAACAGCCACTGAGGTAGCTCGGTGAGGGCATGCAGCACGTCACCAAAAGCGCGGTTCAGGTCGATCAGCGGGTCGGTCTCGCCGGGCGGCAGTGGCTGGCCGATGACGCCAGCAAAACTGCTCAGGCTGCCACCGGCGCAGAAGGCACCACCTGCACCGGTGAGCACAATTCCGCGCAACGAAGTGTCGGCCTTGGCGCGCACACAGGCTTCGAAGAGCCCCAGCACCATGGTGTCGGTGAGGGCATTGCGGGTGGCGGGGTCGTTGAGCGTCCAGTGCTCAATGTCGCCAAAGCGTTCGATGGTGAGAGGTGTGGTCATGGTTGGTGTTCCTGAAATGTGTGGGTGGGGGCCCGCGTGAAGCAACTTCACTTCACCGACCTCTTCGCAATCCCCATGGTCTTCGAAAGGATGCCCAGCATCACCTCATCCGCCCCACCCCCAATCGACGCCAGCCTTCCATCGCGGAACATGCGCGAAACCTTGTTTTCCCAGGTAAAGCCCATGCCTCCCCAGAACTGCAGGCAGGTGTCGGGCACGGTGCGGTTGAGGCGGCCGGCCTTGAGTTTGGCCATGGTGGCCCACTCGGTCACGTCCTCACCGGCAAGGTAGTGTTCGCAAGCCTGGTAGGTGAGCGCGCGCAGCGCTTCGATCTCGGTCTTGAGTTCGGCCAGCTTGAACTGCACCCACTGCTGATCGGCCAGGGTGGCGCCGAAAAGTTTGCGCTCCTGCGCCCACTCCACCGTCCATTCAATGCAGTTGCTGAGACTTTGCAAGGTACTGGCGGCGCACCACAGGCGCTCTTCCTGGAACTGCTGCATCTGGTAGATGAAGCCAGCGCCCTCCTGGCCGATGCGGTAGCGCTGTGGCACGCGCACCTCGTCAAAGTAAATCAGGCCGGTGTCGCTGCTGTTCATGCCAATTTTGCGGATCTTCTGCGCCACCTCGATGCCTTTGGTGAGCTTGCCGTTCTCGCGCATGGGCACCATCACCAGGCTCTTGTTCTT
Source organism: Hydrogenophaga sp. (assembly GCA_011390855.1). Classification (GTDB taxonomy): domain Bacteria; phylum Pseudomonadota; class Gammaproteobacteria; order Burkholderiales; family Burkholderiaceae_C; genus Hydrogenophaga. The sequence continues at coordinate 4,637 of JAABRN010000488.1, forward strand.
GTGGGCGGGGCCCTCGCTGGTGTTGACCAGCATGCACATCCAGTCGGCCTGCAGGCTGTTGGTGATCCACATTTTCTGGCCGGTGATCACGTAGTCATCGCCGTCCTTGCGGGCCACGCTCTTGATGCCCGATACGTCGCTGCCGGCCGCCGGTTCGCTCACGCCGATGCAGCCCACCGCGTCTCCGGTGATGGCGGGCGCCAGGAACTGGGCCTTGAGTTCTTCGCTGCCAAAGCGCGCCAGTGCGGGAGTGGCCATGTCGGTCTGCACGCCGATGGCCATGGGCACGCCGCCGCAATGGATATGGCCCAGCGCTTCGGCCATGGCCAAACCATAGGAATAGTCGAGCCCGGCACCTCCGTGGGCTTCGGGTTTGGTCAGGCCCAGCAGGCCGAGATCACCCAGACCCTTGAATATTTCGTGGGCGGGCATCATTTCGGCTGCCTCCCACTCGTCCACATGCGGGTTGATGTGCTCGTCGATGTAGCGCTTGAGTGTTTTCTGGATTTCGCGGTGTTCGTGGGTGAACTGCATGCTTTGTCTCCTGGTTGTTCGATCACATGCGCGCCACGCCAAAGGGCAGCGGTCGCGGTTGGCACTGAGCCGCTTCGGCACAGGTGTCAAGGCAGAACGCGAGCACCGCCCGCGTGTCTCTCGGG
>JAABRN010000489.1 GCA_011390855.1 Hydrogenophaga sp.
TCACGCCGTCGTCCAGCACCAGGCCGCTGGTGTGAAAGGCGTCGGCCTGGCTTTCGAACACCTGCACGATCTGGTCGAACTGCTGTTGCATCTGGGCCTCGTCGGGCGTGATGCCTTTGCGTGCCATGCCGGCCTCGGCCACGATGCGCATGGTTCTCGCGGCCTGCTCGCCTCCCATCACGGCGGTGCGCGCGTTGGGCCAGCTGAACAAGAAACGCGGGTTGAAGCCGCGGCCGCACATGCCGTAGTTACCGGCGCCAAATGAGGCGCCGCACTGGATGGTGATCTGCGGCACGGTGGCACCGGTCACCGCCTGGATCATCTTGCTGCCGTGTTTGATCATGCCGCCCTGCTCGCTGTCTTTGCCCACCATGTAGCCGGTGGTGTTCTGCAGGTAGACGATGGGGTGGCCAAGCTGACACATCCACTGAATGAAGTGAGTGGCCTTGTTCGCGCCGGCCACGTCGATGGGGCCGTTGTTGCTGATGAGGCCCACCGCGTGGCCACCGATGCGAGCCTGCACGCACAGCGTGGCGGCGCCGAACAGGGGTTTGAATTCGAGCAGTTCGGAGGCGTCGACGATGCGGGCCATGACCTCGCGCATGTCCACCGGTTCGCGGTGGTGGGGGGGCATGAGGGCGAGCAGGTCTTGCGGATCGAGGAGAGGTGGGCGCGCGTGGCCCGCACCCCGGCCTTCCCCCAGAGGGGGAGGGAGCGAAGACACGCCTGCTTGCGTGGATCGGGGTTCAAGCCCCCTCCCGCTCTGGGGGAAGGCCGGGGTGGGGGCCCGCGCCACCAACTGCCCCACCACGCGCCGCGCCAAGCCCAGCGCTTCGCGATCATCCTCGGCCAGGTACTCGCCCAGGCCAGACACAGTGGTGTGCATCTCTGCCCCACCCAGCTCTTCCTCGCTGGCCACCTCACCTGTGGCCGCCATCAACAAAGGCGGCCCGGCCAGAAACGCCCTTGAACGGCCGCGCACCATGATCACCACATCGCTCAGCCCCGGCATGTACGCGCCGCCCGCCGTGCCCGAGCCATGCTGCACCGTGATCACCGGCAAACCGGCAGCAGAATGCCGCGCCAGGTTGCGGAACAGCGCGCCGCCGTGCACGAAGCCTTCGACCTTGTACTTGGTGAGGTTGGCGCCTGCGCTTTCCACCAGGTGCACGAAGGGCAGCCTGTTGTCGAGCGCGAGTTCCTGCACACGCAAAATCTTCTCCAGCCCGCGCGCCTGGATGGCGCCGGCCTCGATGCCCGAGTCGCTGGCCACCACCATGCAACGCACACCGCTGATGAAACCGATGCCGGCCACCACACCGCCGCCGGGAATGGATTTTTCAGGGTCTTTCGTGTCCTGCCCGAAGCCGGCGAGCGAACACAGCGGCAGCCAGGGAGCACCGGGGTCGAGCAGCAGCGCGATGCGTTCGCGGGGCAGCAACTGGCCACGCTTGTCGAACACGGGTTTGGACTGTGCCGACTTCAAGGCCGCACGGTCTTCGAGTGCACGCATTTCAGCGATACGGTCCAGCATGGCTGCACGGCGCTGCCGGGCGGATTCGATGTGGGGGTTGAAGGCGGTGCTGAAGCTCATGCAAACACCTTCGGCACCACATACCGATGAAAGCCTTCAAACGGCTTCACCGCATCGCGACTCTGCACGTCCAGTGAGGCAGCCACCTGCCCCCAGCCCATGCGCACCTGGGGCCGCGCGCCGTCCACGCGCAGCACGCTGCCGCTGATGAAGCTCGCGGCCGGGCTGAGCAGGAACACGATGGCCGCGCTGGTTTCGGCTTCGTTGCCGAAGCGGCCCAGAGGCACCGTGGTCCGCATCTCGCGGAGCATGGGACCTGCTTCTGCGGGATAGTGATCCATGCCGCTGGAAGCGATGTAGCCCGGTGCCACCGCGTTCACGCGCACGCCGCTCCTAGCCCACTCCAGCGCGGCGGTTTCGGTGAAGTTCACCATGCCAGCGCGGGCGGCGCCGCTGTGGCCCATGCCGGGCATGGAGCCCCACATGTCGGCCACGATATTGACCACTGCGCCACCATGCGCTTCCATGCTTTGCACATAACACTCGCGCGCCATCAGAAAGCCGCCGGTGAGGTTGGTGTCGATCACCGCCTGCCAGCCCTTGGCACTGATCTTCTCCAGCGGCGTCATGTACTGACCGCCGGCGTTGTTCACCAGACCATCGATGCGACCGTGCGCCACCACGATAGCGGTCACCAGCGCCTGCACGGCTGCTTCGTCGCGGATGTCGCAACTGTGGAAACTCACGCGCCCGCCGTCGCTGACGATTTCGGCAGCCGTGTCCTGCAGCTTCTGCAGCTTGCGCCCCACCAGCACCACGTGCGCGCCCAGCTGGGCCAGTTCGTGCGCGGTGCAGCGGCCAATACCGGAACCGCCGCCCGTCACGACCACCACACGACCAGCCATCAGGCCTGGCGCAAAAACCGATCGGTATCCTTGATGGGGTGAATTCGATGGGCTCATCTTGTCTCTCCAGGGTTGTCAACCAGAACTCCCGCACAGCGGCGCAGGGGAATCAGGCCGTCGTTTTCAGAAAGAGCTGCAACACCGACCGGGTCAGGTCGTCCAGCGTGGCCTCTCGCGCCGGGTCGTACCACTGCGCCGACCAGTTCATGGCGCCAAACAACATCATGCGCGCCAGCCCCGGTTCACCCTGCAATTCGCCACTGGCATGCAAGGCCTTGAGCACCGGCACCCAGACGGCCTCGTAGTCATCCTTGAGGCGGTTGACTTCGCCGCGTTGCTCGGGAGAAAGCGATCGCCACTCGTAGAGCATCACAGGGATGAAGTCGCTGTCAGGGCCCAGCAGCACCTCAAAATGGCTGCGAACGAGCACCCGAAAACATTCGCACGCACTCAATGTGTGGCCTTGTGCCGCTGCATCGGCAACGGCCGACGCCATGGCCGCTGCTTGCCGATGCAGCGCACTTTGCATGCCCTCCTGCATCACCGCGGCCAGCAGGGCTTCCTTGTTCTCGAAGTGATAAAAAGGCGACCCAGACTGCATGCCGGCGGCGGTGGCGATGTCGCGCGTGCTGGTGGCATCAAAACCCTGCTGGCGGAACAGGCGTGCGGCAGCTCGCAGCAGCTCCTGCCGGCGGTTGCCGTCGTCGCGTTCATGGACAGCCTTGCGCGGCCTGCCCCGAGCACGGCGCAAGGGCGCAGGCTCGGCCTGTGAGGGTTCTGACAGATCGGTGGCGATGCTCATGGCTTCGCACCTTAGCAGGCCGTCTTATTTTCAGCAAGCAGATGCTTTGTAAAAATAGAACGGCTTGTCGCTTCGAGGACAGAACCATGGCGTGCAGCGGAGCATCCCAAAGCGCCTCCGGCGCGAGGTGCCGCAAACCAGGGCTCCCGTGGAACCTGCTTCGCCGGGCCACAGGGTGCGTCCCCCCTCCAAGAGCCGAAGGCTCGAAAGAGAGCAACTGTGTTCAAAGTCAAGCACTTTTCACACGCCACGCGCCTGTGGACAACGTGGCTCCCAAGCTGTGCCGGACTTGATGACGGCATTGAGAATGCACAGCATCTTGCGCATGCATGCCACCAGCGCAACCTTGGCCGGTTTGCCTGCCGCGCGCAGTCGCTCGTGGAACCCCTTGATGACAGGGTCAAAGCGCACCGCACTCAGCGCGGCCATGTACAGAGCCGATCGCACATCAGCCCGGCCACCCCACACAGAACGTCTGCCACGCATCTTGCCGCTGTCATTGTTCAGCGGTGCCACTCCCACCAGCTTGCCAATCTCGCGCCGATTGAGCTGGCCCAACTCAGGCAGGGCTGCCATCAGCACCGCCTTGGTGCCCTCGCCCACCCCCTTAAAGCCTTCGAGC
>JAABRN010000502.1 GCA_011390855.1 Hydrogenophaga sp.
CTGCCACTTCGGTCACCGGCAGACCTTGTTCGGCCAGCAGTTTGGCGGTGCCGCCGGTGGAGATGATTGACACGCCCAGGCCATGGAGGGTCTGGGCCATTTCAACGATGCCGGTTTTGTCAGAGACGGAGATGAGTGCGCGCATGGAGGAGGGTGCTTGGATGGAGACAGGAAATGGGCGGGGCAAAAAAAACAGGATCGCGAGGAACGCTCATCGCAAAACGCCCGCACCCTCAGAGAAGATGGTGTTCAAGCAGCTTCTTGCGCAAGGTGTTGCGGTTGAGCCCCAGCCACTGCGCGGCGCGCGACTGGTTGTTGTGCGACTGCTGCATCACGACTTCAAGCAGGGGCTTCTCCACTGCCTTGACCAGCATCTCGTGCAGGCCGGCAGGGTCCGTGCCATTCAGATCACGGAAGTAGGCTTCCATGCTGGTGCGGACGCAGTCGTGCAGGTTGGGGTTACTCATAAAACGCTCTCTCGTTTTGTTCTGCTTGGTGTTCTGCTCGCGCTGCGTTCATGCTGCAAGCTTCCATTGCGTACCGCCACCCTGCTCGCTTGGCGTCACCTGAATAACCTGCGCGTCACGCCATTCGTCCAGGCTCTCGCTCACGCATTGAAGCTGTTCATCGCAGGTGGTGAGTTCGTTGATGCGGCCACGGAACACCGCCGCCGCTCCCGGTGGCAGAGGCAATGCTTTGGCATACCAGCCCAGATGTTTGCGGGCGCTGCGCACACCGGTGAACTCGCCATACAGCGCGTAGTGGTCTTCCAGGTGTTCAAGCAGCCAGGTGCGCACTTCCGACAGGTCGGGCGGCGGCAGTTCTTCCCCAGTGGCCAGGAAGTGGGCGATCTCGCGAAAAATCCAGGGGCGCCCCTGGGCCGCGCGGCCGATCATGATGGCGTCGGCACCGGTGCGCTGAAACACCTCCCGCGCCTTCTGTGGACTGTCGATATCGCCGTTGGCCACCACCGGGATGCGCACGCGGCTCTTGATGTGCGCCACGGTGTCGTGCTCAGCCTGACCCTTGTAGCCTTGTTCGCGGGTTCGGCCATGCACGGTCAACATCTGGATACCGGCAGACTCTGCAGCCACCGCCAGCGAGGGCGCATTGCGCACCGACGCGCACCAGCCGGTACGCATCTTGAGCGTGACAGGCACACCATGGGGTTCGCAAGCCGCAACCACCGCCTGCACGATTTCGAGCGCCAGCGCTTCGTCCTGCATCAGTGCGGAACCAGCCCATTTGTTGCATACCTTCTTGGCCGGGCAACCCATGTTGATGTCGATGATCTGGGCGCCTCGGTCGATGTTGTAACGCGCGGCGTCGGCCATCATGGCTGCATCTGTGCCAGCGATTTGCACCGCAATGGGGTCGCTCTCCCCCTCGTGGTTGGCGCGACGCGACGTCTTCAGGCTGTCCTGCAAATCCGGGCGCGAGGTCACCATCTCGCTCACCGCGTAACCAGCCCCCAACTGCTTGCAGAGCTTGCGGAAGGGACGATCCGTGACCCCGGCCATGGGCGCGGCAAACAGGGCATTGGGCAGGGTGAAAGCCCCGAGTTGCATGGCGGTGGGAGAATCCGGTGAGAGCGTGGTCGAGGCCGGGATCGGATGACCGATCGGCGAAAGCGGACTCGCATTGTATCTGCCTGTTTTTTCAGCAGGCGATAAATTCATTCTTCAGAAAAGGCCCCACCCCACCGTGCAAACACCGATGCCCGACTGGATCGTCACGATGACGCATTGGCTTGCCCTGCCGGAAATCGGCCTGAGCACCGTGTTTGTGGTGGCCTTCGTTTCCGCTACGCTGCTGCCCATGGGTTCAGAGCCGGCCGTGTTCGGTCTCATCAAGCTCAACCCCGAACTGTTCTGGCCGACCATTCTGGTGGCCACGGCGGGCAACACCGCGGGCGGTGCTTTGTCCTGGCTGATGGGCCTGGGCACACACAAAGCCGTGGACAAGATGCGCCATGGCACACCTACCGACGCGCGAGCCCTGCGCTGGCTCGAACGCTTTGGTCCCAAGGCCTGCCTACTGAGCTGGCTGCCAGTGGTCGGGGACCCGCTATGCGCTGTGGCAGGTTGGTTGAAGTTTCCGTTCTGGCCCTGCGTGGCCTATATGGCCATCGGCAAGTTCGCCCGTTACCTCACCATGACCGCAGCCCTGCTCTGGGTGTTTCCGGGGGCGCTACCCACCTGACGCCGAGTCATGGCTCCGCGGCGATACTGCTGCAAGCCAACGAAAACAACGCCCCCGAAACGCGGCCCGTTCCGCCTCGCATGCCTTCATGAACCCCACCCTGTCGAACTCCGGCGCCTCAAGCGCTGCCTTGCCCCGTGCCTTGTGGGCCTTGATGGTTGGCAACTTCGTGATCGGCACCGGCGTGATGGTGGTGCCCGGCACACTGAACGACATCAGCACATCGCTGGGTGTATCGATTCCGCAAGCCGGCCAGCTGATCACCGCGGCGGCGATCCTGATGGGCCTCGGCGCACCGGCTTTTGCAACCTTGGTCGCAGGCTGGGACCGGCGGCGGTTGCTGACGCTGTCGCTGCTCTGGTACGCCCTGCTCACGGGCATCTGTGCGCTCGCACCGAACTATGGCGCCTTGCTGCCCCTGCGGGTGCTGGCGGTGATTTCACCAGCCATCTTCACTCCACAGGCTGCAGCGTGTGTGGGCCTGCTGGTACCCCCGGCGCAGCGCGGACGCGCCATCACCTTCGTGTTCCTGGGTTGGTCAGTGGCCTCGGTCATGGGCATGCCGCTGTCGGCCTGGATCGGCAACGAGCTGGGCTGGCGCTGGGCTTTCGCTCTGGTGGCACTCATGTCTCTCGGCAGCGCTGCCTGGGTCTGGCGCGACATGCCCAATGGCATCAAGCCCGCTGCCCTCACGCGACTGGCATGGGGACAGACGCTGGGTTCACCCGCGCTGATGATGGCAGTGGGCGTGACACTGCTTTCAGCCTTTGGTCAGTTCACCCTCTTCTCTTACTTTGCACCCTACTTCCTGCAAACCCTCGGGCTGGGCGGCGGCGGGCTGGCGCTCCTTTTCCTGTGGTTTGGCGCCTTCGGCCTGGCTGGAAATATAGGCCTCACACGGGTGATCGACCGGGTTGGCGCCGGGCGCGCCGTGATGTTCACACTGGGCGCCATCATGCTCAGCCTCGTTTTGTGGCCGCTGGGTCAACACGGCCTGTGGCAACAGGCGCTGGTGCTGGTGCCCTGGGCACTGGGATGTTTCTCGGTCAACTCCGCGCAACAGGCGCGCCTGGTTCACCTGTCGCCGACGCTGGCACCCGCCACGGTGGCACTGAACACCTCGGCCATGTACGGCGGTCAGGCGCTGGGCGCCGCCTTGGGTGGTGTCATGATCGCGCAGGGTCAGATGCTTCGCCTGCACGAGGTGGGCCTGGTTGTCTTGCTGCTCGCGATGGGCCTGAGTTTGTGGGCCGATCGAGGTCAGAAACGCTCGTAGGGCATCAAGAAGCGCCACTCGCCAACGGGCAGACCAGCCAGCGAGATGCGGCCCAGCCGCAGGCGGCGCAAGGCGGTGAGTTGCAGGCCCGCGCGTTCGCACAAGTGGGCTACCTGGCCTGTTCGGTTGCCCTTGATGGCCAGCCGCAAGCGCAGCTCGCTCTGCCAGCTGGCGCGCGCAGAGGGCACGGCCCAGCCATCAAAGAAAAGTGCCTTGCCCAGTGACTTGAGTACCGCATCGCGCCGGGCATCGTCTTCCAGCTCGGGATCGGCCGCCACCTCGGCCAGCCACTCGTGTTCCAGTTGTCCCGCGTCGTCGGTCATCTTGCGGGCCACTGCCGGGTTCTGTGTAAACACCATCAGCCCGCTGGCCTTCGTGCCCAGTGGGGACACCGGCAACAGCTTGTGCAGGTGCGCCTTGAGCAGGCGCACGCCTGAACGGTCGCCCTTGAAGCGATTGGCGTCGGAGAACCATTTGGCGGCCAAGGCATCCGGCAGCAGGGGCTCGTCGGGTAGCACCCGGTTGGACGGCTTGTGCCAGACCACCGTCATCGACGCCAGCGGCTCCAGCTTGGCCTTCGGGTCCAGCAGCACGGTCTGGCCATCGCCCACCCGCTCCATGGGTTCTTGCACCACCACGCCGTCCACCCTCACCCAGCCGCCGGCGATATACAACTCGGCGTCGCTGCGGGAACAGGGCAACTGGGCTGCCAGGCGCTTGGCCAGGCGCTGCGGTTCAGGCCGGGCGGTATCGGGCATTTTTCCGGCTCAGCTGCTGAAGAGGAAGTTCATCACATCGCCATCCTTGACAACGTACTCCTTGCCTTCGGCGCGCATCTTGCCGGCGTCTTTCGCGCCCTGCTCACCCTTGTAGGTGATGAAGTCGTCAAAGCCGATGGTCTGGGCGCGAATGTAGCCCTTTTCGAAATCGGTGTGGATCACGCCCGCGGCCTGTGGCCCGGTGTCACCCACGTGGATCGTCCAGGCGCGCACCTCCTTCACCCCCGCGGTGAAGTAGGTCTGCAGGCCCAGCAGCTTGTAAGCGGCGCGAATCAACCGGTTCAGGCCAGGTTCGTCCTGTCCCAGCTCCTTGAGGAATTCAAGCCGGTCGGCATCGTCCATCTCGGAGAGCTCGGCCTCGATCTTGGCGCAGATGGCCACCACCGGCGCGTTTTGCTTCGCGGCGAACTCTTTCAGGCGATCCAGCAGCGGATTGTTTTCAAAGCCGTCTTCCGACACGTTGGCCACGAACATGGCGGGCTTGGCGGTGATCAGGAAGAACTGCTTGAGCTGGGCCTGCTCTTCCTTGCTGAAATCGATGGTGCGCACCGGCTGGGTGTCATTGAGCGCGGTCTGGCATTTCTCCAGAATGGCGAGCTGCTTGATTGATTCCTTGTCGCCCGAACGAGCGATCTTGCTCACGCGGTGGATCGCTTTTTCCACCGCGGCCAGATCGGCCAGGCAGAGTTCCGTTTGAATCACTTCGATGTCGGCGATCGGATCGACCTTGTTGGCCACGTGAATCACGTTGTCGTCTTCAAAGCAGCGCACCACGTTGACGATGGCATCGGTCTCTCGGATGTGGGCCAGGAATTTGTTGCCCAGGCCTTCACCTGTGCTGGCACCGGCCACCAAACCAGCGATGTCCACAAACTCCACAATGGCAGGCACCACACGCTCGGGTGTGACGATGTCCGCGAGCTGCTGCAGGCGGGCGTCGGGCACCTCCACCACGCCGGTGTTCGGCTCAATGGTGCAGAAGGGGTAGTTTTCGGCCGCGATGCCGGCCTTGGTCAGGGCGTTGAATAGCGTGGATTTGCCAACGTTGGGCAGGCCCACAATGCCGCATTGGAGACTCATGAATTACCTCGAAAAACAGCCTGCCAGTGTATGCGATGGGCGGCATGGAGTAAGGCTGATGCCTGTCGGAGCCCCCCTCACACCGACCTGGACCTCCACCCTAACCCTCATTCATGCGAGAGGACACCCATGAGCCAGAACGAAGGCCACGCCACTGACCCACGTCCTTTGGTGGGTGCTGTGCTGCCCGCCGCTGCTACCGGGTGTGCGAATGGGCCAGCGTCGCGAGTGCCTGCTTGACCCCTGCTGCGCAGCCTGATCGGCAGCCTCAGGGACGCGGGTGTGGAGGAGCTTGTCGTGATCCTTGGCCACCATGCCGATCGCATTGCGCCGGTGGTCGAAAGCTTGCGGTCAGGCATTGACCACACGCCCAAAGCATTTTCTTGCCCTGGTCGTCACAAAAGGCTCAATCGAATTTCCAGTCGGCTGCCACCGCCTGCCCCACACGCAGGATCAACCCATCCCCCTCCAGCACGATGGCATTCATGCCAAAGGTGATAGCACCGGCCAGACGCTGGTCTTGCCGGTAGGCTTGCAAGGTGTCGCCCACCGCGGGACTGGACTCGCCCGTGGCCGGATCAATGTTGGGAATCGGGCAGCGCGCACAGGGTTTGACGGTCTCGATGCGCGCCACGCCTTCGGCCGTGACGATCTGCAGCGGACCAAGCCGGTCTTCATCGTGCGCCTGCAAGCCACCCAGCACGATATTGGGACGAAACCGCGTCACATCCACAGCTGGAAGCCCGGCCTGCGCCATGCGTTCATTCAGCTCGACCATTGAAGCAGCGCTGGTCACCAGCAAAGCAAACCCGTCGGAAAACTGGGTGGTGGCTTCGCGCCCGCCGGTCCATTTCAGACTGCTCAGGCGTCGCACTTCCGGGTCAAAACGCACCAGCCGCAGGCGCTTGAGGTTGGCGGGGGCGTCAGGCCCCAGAAAATCGCTGAACCATTGCGCGGCCAGATCACCCATGTCGTAGCCCTGCACCACGTCGTCCCAAACCCGCACCTTGACGGGCCATTCGGCAGCGTCAAGAGCCAGGTGCAGTGCCAGCATGCCAGGTGCGCGCAGCACCAGTTGCCCCATCTTGAATGAGGGCGTGATCAAGGCCATGCGTGGCAGTTCGCGCTGGGTCACGAACTCACCCTCGTCGTCCACCACCATCCAGGCGCGATCCCACGCGAGACCGGCGTCGGTCAGTTCGGCTTCAGGCATGGCCATGGCCCCACACGACTTGATGGGGTAGATCCAGAGCTGCTCGATGGTGGCCTGGATTTCGGATGGGGGTATGGCACTGGCGGTGGTCATGACAATATGAAAGGTTGGGCCAAAGGACAGGGTGAAGTGCCAAATTGTGCCCTGCTCCTAAAATGCGCACCATGTCATCCTCCACCTCTCGCCCTGCCTCCCAGCGCCGCTTCGACGTGACCATTCGCGGGGGCGGTGTGGTCGGGAAGGCACTGGCGCTGTTGTTGGCGCGCGACCGCCTGAAAGTGGCATTGGTGGAGCCGGCTGCGCCTGAGGGTCAACCACCACGAACCGACGTCAGGGCATATGCCCTCAACGCCGCTTCTCGTGAACTGCTGCGATCGGTGCGTGCCTGGCCCCAATCCGGGGCGGCTGTGGGCGAATCGCCCGCCACTGTCACCCCCGTGACCGCCATGCACGTGTGGGGCGACCAGGGAGGTGCGGTGCATTTCGAGGCCCACGAACAGGATCTGGACGCGCTCACCTGGATCGTGGACGTGCCAGCACTGGAGCTCAGGCTGACCGATGCGGTCAGCTTCCAGGCCAGTATCGAACGCTTCCATGAAGCCCCACCAGCCGCGCTGACCGTGATCTGCGAAGGCAAACGCAGCCAGACACGCGAAGAGCTTGGACTGGATTTCACAGTGCGCCCCTATCCTCACAAAGCAGTGGCCGCCCGGCTGCGCTGTGAGCGGCCACACGGCGGTGTGGCACGCCAGTGGTTTCAGGACGGGGAAATCATGGCCCTGTTGCCGCTGGAAGGTGCTCAGGGGAACTCCGTGGCGCTCGTGTGGTCTGTTCCATCGCAGCAGGCGGAAGCCTGGCTGGCCCAAGGCGGGAAAGACCTGGCCCAGTCTGTGCAGGCGCGCTGTGGTGAAGCGTTGGGGCAAATGACACTGGAGGGACCCCCACAGGCCTGGTCGCTGGAGCTTTCGAAGGCGCGGCGCTGGATTACCCGCACACCTCTTGGTGGTGTGGCGCTTGCAGGAGATGCCGCCCACGCCATGCATCCGCTGGCCGGCCAGGGACTCAATGTGGGCCTGGCCGATGTGGCGGAACTGGCCAGGGTGCTGCACGGGCGTGAATACTGGCGTGAGCTGGGCGATCTGAAGCTCCTGCGGCGTTATGAAAGGGCCAGGGCCGCCGATGTGGGTGCCATGGGCTGGGTGACAGACAACCTGTTTACCCTGTTTGCCCACAACGACAGCCGTGTTCAAGCCTTGCGCAACTGGGGCATGAAAGGGTTCGAGCGCAGTGGTGCGCTCAAGCACTGGATAGCCCGCCAAGCCGCCGGGCTGTGAGACTCAACCGGTTTTTTGAATTTCTCTGGAACCCGGCAACGGGCGCGAACATGACCCCCTTCAAGACACTTCTCGTGACCGTTCTGGCGGCGTTTTCCCTCGGCGCGCTGGCGCAGGAAGCCACCATTCGCAAAAATCTCAGCGAACGCCTGCCCAACCTTCCCAAGATCGATGAGATCAGCAAGACGCCCATGAACGGGCTTTTCGAGGTGAGGGTCAATGAAAGCGAAATCTTCTACACCGACGCCCAAGGCAACTTCCTCATCCAGGGCGCGCTGATTGACACCCAGGCGCGGGTCGACCTGACTGCTCAGCGCATGGAGCGCCTGACATCCATCAATTTCAAGGACCTGCCACTCAAGGACGCGTTCACGATCGTTCGCGGCAATGGCAAACGCCAGATGGCGGTGTTCGAAGACCCGAACTGCAGCTTCTGCAAACGCTTTGAGCGCGATCTGCTCACCATCGACAACGTGACCGTGCACGTGTTTCTCTATCCCATTCTGGGTCAGGACTCGGCTGACAAGTCTCGCAACATCTGGTGCGCGAAGGACAAGGGCAAGGTTTTTCTGGACTGGATGGTGCGCAACGTGACACCGGCAAACGCCACCTGTGACGCTTCCGCGCTTGAGCGCAATGTCGAATTCGGCCGCAAGTACCGCATCACCGGTACGCCCGCCAGTTTCTTTGTGGACGGCAGCCGGGTACCGGGTGCGGTCGGTGCAGAACGCATCGAGCAGGCTTTGTCCACTGCCAAACCCTGACCCCTCCCCTCCAGTCCTCACTCAGTCATCGCGCCCATGGCAGCATCCCAGGGAAAGCCCGACGCACTCCCAGACACCCGCTGGGTGCGTGCGCTAGGGCTTGCAGGGCTGATTCCGTTCGTTCTTCTGGCCGCCCTGCTGTGGCTGGTGGATGCGGAGCTTCAGGCCTGGGTCGCGCTCGCGCTGGCAGCGTACGCGGCGCTGATCGCTTCATTCCTGGGCGGCGTGCACTGGGGCATCGGGTGGATTGCCTCCGACAGCCAGCTGGCAAGGCCCGGACATTTCATCTGGGGCGTCACGCCTTCGCTGCTGGCTTGGCCAGGTATGTTGATGCCGCCGTTCGCAGGCCTGGCCTGGCTGGGCCTGTTGCTGGTGCTGTGCTACTTTGTCGATCGTCGTCTTTACCCTCGCGCCGGCCTTGAACGCTGGCTCGGAATGCGCCTGCAACTCACGATCGTCGCATCGTTGAGCTGCTTCATGGGCGCCAGTGCACTCTGATCCCTTGCAATGACTCTCAAAAAAAGCGCATCTGCCACCGCCACCCGCAAAAACAGGGGCGGGCCAGAGGCGCCTGCGCTGAGCTATCGCGTCGCTGTGCTCAATGCCCATGCGCACCTGTTCGCCATCACGCTGACCATCGATCAGCCTGCGCCGCGTCAGCGCGTGGGTCTGCCGGTGTGGATACCCGGCAGTTACCTGGTGCGCGAGTTTTCACAGCACCTGCAGCACCTGCAGGCCATCCAGGGTGGCGAGCCAGTGGCGGTACGGCAGATTGACAAGAACCAGTGGGAAATCGCTGCTGTGCCTGGCCAGCCGCTGGAACTGCACTACGAGGTGTACGCCTTCGACGCTTCGGTGCGCACCGCTTACCTGGATGCCACCCGTGGCTTTTTCAACGCCACCAGTCTGTGCCTGCGTGTGGCCGGGCAGGAAGATCAAGCTCATGCGCTGGTGGTTGAGCCCGGTGCGTTCACCACAGGCTGGCAGGTCGCCACAGGATTGCCAGCCATGGAGGTGGACGCAGCTGGCTTCGGCCGGTACCAGGCCGCACAGTACGATGAGCTGGCCGACTGCCCCTTCGAGATGGGCCATTTCTGGAGCGGCGAGTTTGTCGCCCGTGGCGTGCCGCACCGTTTTGTGGTCAGCGGTGCCGGTGCCTGGGTGGACTTTGACCGGCTGCTGGCCGACACCCAGCGCATCTGCGAAACCCAGATCGATTTCTGGCATGGCGAGAAGGCGCCACCACCATTCCCGAACTACCTGTTCATGCTGTACGCCAGCGCAGACGGTTACGGCGGACTGGAGCACCGCAATTCCACGGCATTGATCTGTGAACGCGGCGATCTGCCCAGGGTCACCGAGCCCGCACACTCCCCCACTGCGCGGGTCGCTTCCCCCAAAGGCGAAACGCCTTCTCTCGCAGGCAAACCCGCGCCGCTGAAAGCCACCGACGGCTACACCACGCTGCTGGGATTGATCAGCCACGAGTACTTTCACACCTGGAACGTCAAACGCCTGCGTCCGGCCGAATTCAAGCGCTACGACTACAGCGGTGAAAACTACACCGAACTGCTGTGGTTCTTCGAAGGCTTCACCAGCTACTACGACGACCTGCTGCTGCGCCGCGCGGGGCTGATCGACGACGCGGCCTACCTGCTGTTGATCGCCAAGACCATCAACCAGGTGCATCAGACACCAGGGCGCCATGTGCAAAGCGTGGCGCAGGCCAGTTTCGACGCCTGGGTGAAGTACTACCGCATGGGCGAAAACACCCCCAACGCCACGGTCAGCTACTACACCAAGGGCTCACTGGTTGCCCTGTGCCTGGACCTCACCCTGCGCAGCGAGGGGCACAGCCACCTTGACGCCGTGATGCGTGAACTCTGGCAGCGTAGCGAGGGCGGCCCGATCCGCGAAGCCGATATTGCACGCGCGCTCAAGCGGCTGGGCAAACGCAGTTTTGAGCGGGAACTGCGCGACTGGGTGCATGGCACCTCCGATCTGCCGGTGGTCGCTTTGCTGGAGGCCATGGGCGCCAAGCTCAAAGAGGAAAAAGCGCCGCTGGCCCAGAAGCTGGGCTTGCGTGTGATTGAGAAAGAAGGCATCGCTTTGAAAACGGTGCTCCGCGGAGGGGCTGCTGAAGCGGCCGGCATGGCCGCTGGCGACGAGTGGCTTGGCGTGGAATTCGCCCCCGCCAGACGCGGGCAGGCTGCCGAGGCCTGGCGGGTCCACAAGCTCGACGAAGTGGCCTGGCTCAGGGGCCAACGGGAGCAACTCACCGCACTCATTGCGCGCGACAGGCGAATGCTGCGCTGCAAGCTCACCTGGCCAGCAGACACCCCTACCGTGCGACTGCAGGTGGGCGATGCGGCCAAGCTGAAGCCGTGGTTGTTGGGTTGAACACCCTCACAGCGCTTCGCGCTACCCCCTCAAGTGCGCGGTAATGAAACACCCCCGCGCCGCTTCGCGTCACACCTCAAGGGGGCGATTGCAGTCGTCCGGCAAAGCCGGCCCGACGGTATCTCCGGATGAGCCACTTCGCTCCGGACAGGCTCGTGAACACCCCGCCGAGCCTCAGAACTTCAGGCCCACGCTGAACGTGTAGCCGTCGATCTTCACGCCGCTCTTGTCGAGGTAGCTCATGTAGTCGAGGCTGAGGGTGAGGCTGTCAGTGGGCAACAGACGCAGGCCGCCGCCATATGAAAAGCCGCTGTCGCTCCCTGTGCCCAGACCTTCAAAGCGCACCCTTGTCTCTGCCACGCCAGCCCGTCCAAAAAGCTCCACTGGGCCCAGGTTCAGGCGCGACGCGAGGTACACCCCCAGAAATTCGTCCACCTTGACCCGGGAGTCGATCGCCACGTTGCCGCGCAGGCGGTCATCTCGCACACCTGTACCAATCATGCCCTCCACCCCCAGGCCTGCAAACGGGGAAACGCCGATCATGGCGCGGGCCATTGCAGGTTCCGATTTGACCGACACACCGAGCACCGGCACCGACACGCTCGCAGACAGCGCGGAATAGCCGAGCTCGCCATACACCGACTGGGCCTGCGCGAGAGGGGCTGCGACCAGGCCAGCGAGGCCGGTGGCGATCGCGAGGTGACGCAACTTTTTCATGAGAATCCTTCCTGAATTGAATGAAGGCTGCATTCTAGAAAGGTAGCGGGTCCGGAAAGCAAACCAGGGAATTTGCACCCGGCAGCACCCAAGGCAGGATTTGTTGCTGGAAGGTTGCCGACGCAGGCCTGCTCTCACACACCGGCGCCCACCGACGGCGACTTGCAGTGCTTGCCAGAACGGGGCAGTGCGCGACTGTCTCAGCGCGGACGTTGGTCCACCACGCGCTTGGCCTTGCCCTGGCTGCGCTCAACGCCACCTTCCGCCCTGAGCTGCACCTCCACACTGCTGCCCACAAACACTTTCACTTCGTGCTGCAGCATCTTGGCGGCAGCCCGCGCTTCGATGCTGTCTGGCGCCAGACCCGGTCGCGTCTCCACGACCACGATCAGGTTGTCCATTGGCCCTTCACGGGTCAGCAGACACTGGTAGTGCGCCGTGAGCTCGGGACGCTTGAGGATCAGCTCCTCAATCTGGGTGGGAAACACGTTGACGCCTCTCACGATCATCATGTCGTCGCTGCGACCAGTGATTTTTTCCATGCGTCGCATGGTGCGTGCGGTACCGGGCAAAAGACGGGTGAGATCCCGGGTGCGGTAGCGGATGATGGGCAGCGCTTCCTTGGTCAGGCTGGTGAACACCAGTTCGCCTATCTCGCCATCCGCCACCGGCTCGCCGGTTTCGGGATCGATGATCTCAGGGTAGAAGTGATCTTCCCAGATGGTGGGACCATCCTTGGTCTCTACGCATTCGTTGGCCACGCCAGGCCCCATCACTTCGGACAGGCCATAGATGTCCACCGCATCGATGTCCATGCGCGCCTCGATCGCCACGCGCATGTCGTTGGTCCAGGGCTCTGCGCCAAAAATACCGAGGCGCACACTGCTTTCGCGCGGATCAAGCCCCTGCCGCTCGAACTCGTCGGCAATGGCGAGCATGTAGCTGGGCGTGACCATGATGATGTCGGGCCTGAAGTCCTGGATCAGCTGTACCTGGCGCTCGGTCTGACCACCGCCGAAGGGCACCACCGTGAGGCCCAGCTTTTCGGCGCCGTAGTGCGCACCCAGACCACCCGTGAACAGACCGTAGCCGTAGCTCACATGCACCAGATCGCCTGGCCGAGCGCCGCTGGCGCGGATGCTGCGCGCCACCACCGTGGCCCAGGTGTCGATGTCCTTGAGCGTGTAGCCCACCACCGTGGGTTTGCCGGTGGTGCCGCTGCTGGCGTGAATGCGCGCGCACTTCTCGCGCGGCACGGCAAACATGCCGAATGGGTAGCTGTCGCGCAGGTCCTTCTTGGTGGTGAAGGGGAATTTCGCCAGATCGGCCAGGCTGCGGCAATCGTCTGGATGCACACCCGCCTCGTCGAACTTGGCCCTGTAGACGGGTGAGTTTGCGTATGCATGGCGAAGCGTGGCCTGCAGGCGTTTGAGCTGAAGCGCGCGCAGTTCATCGATGCTGGCTTTTTCAATCGGTTCCAGCGGGAAGTGGTTCATCTCAACAATCCTCTTTCAATGGGGCCTCCGTGCGCGACAAAGGCGAGTCAAGCAAACGCTGTGGCGGCGCCCCTCGGCAGGCTCAGAACGGGCCACAGGCTTTGTCCCTTGGATGGGGAACACGGTCACGCGCAGCGAGCGAACGACGGGGGTGGTCATGCTTCAGGAAACACCTGGCCGGGTATCTGGGCGCTCTTTCCCCGGAACATGGCCACCACTTCACTTTTCTGGTTGGTCACTTTCATGTCGTAAATGCCGTGTCGACCCTGAAGCGCCTGTTCCTGCCCCTCGCAGGTGAGCACATCGCCTTCGTGACTGGGCTTGAGGAATTCGATGCTGCAACCCGCCGCCACGGCGTTTTTGTTGTAGCTGTTGCAGGCATAGGCAAAGGTGGTGTCGGCCAGTGTAAAAATGAAGCCGCCGTGGCAGATCTGGTGGCCGTTGAGGTGCATCGGCTTGACCACCATTCGCAGCACAGCTTGGCCGGGCGCCACACTCACCAGCTCGATGCCCATGGTCTCGCGGGCTGCCACGTCCACCGCGAACATCGACTCGCCCACTTTTTGCGCGCGTTCCTGAGGCGTCATGTTCATTCTCCCTTGAACTGTGGCGCGCGCTTCTGGCGGAACGCCATCACACCCTCAATGTAATCATGCGTTTTGCCCAGCGCCGACTGCGTGTCACGCTCCACATCCAGCTGTTCGCTGAAACTGCGTGTGCCCGCCTCGCGCAGCAGCGCCCTGGTGGCCACCAGAGCCTTGGTTGGCATGGCGGCGAGCTTGTCAGCCAAGGCAAGGGCTGCGGCCAAGGGATCGTCGGCCACATCCCAGATCATTCCCCACTCCTTGGCCTGCTGTGCCGGCAGCTTGTCACCGGTCATGGCCAGCGCCATTGCGCGGGCCATGCCAAGGCGCTCGACCAGCAGCCAGCTGCCCCCCGCGTCGGGGATCAGCCCGATCTTGCTGAAGGCCTGAATGAAGCTGGCCGAAGGTGCGGCAATCGCCATGTCGCAGCACATCGCCAGCGAAGCGCCAGCGCCAGCCGCGACGCCATTGACCGCGGCGATGCTGGGCATGCGCAGGTTCTGGAACCGCCTTGCGGTGGGGTTGAAGGCTTGTTCGATCACGGGTCCAGGGTCGGCCCGCTGCACCAGATCGGGCCCGGGCTCAAAGTCGAACTCGGCCAGATCAGCACCAGCACAGAAACCGCGTCCTGCCCCCGTGACCACCAGCGCACGGATGGCGGAGTTGCCTTCGGCTCGGTCGAGTGCGTCCCAGAGGTCGCGATGCATGCCACGCGTGAAGCTGTTGAGCGCATCGGGGCGGTTGAGCGTGACCAGGGCCACTGCGCCACGTTCCTCAAACAGAATGGAACTGGCCGTTGACGGGGCATTCATGTGATCTTGTCTCCTCGGATGCAGGTGCATGGCAGCCTGTCGGTTGATGCTGCATGCCAATTTACCATTAACCGACCCATCGGTCGGTTAATGTTTTCCCTTGGTGAGGGCCGCTATAGTCGGTCTTGATGTTGACGTAAACGTCAATTCACCCACCCACTCCACTTCAGCCGAGGAAAGCCATGAGCGAGACCACCACCCCTGAACTCATCACCGTGCGCACCGAAGGGCGCGTGGGCATCGTCACCCTGAACAGGCCCAAGCAGCTCAACGCCCTGAACAACCAGCTCATGGACGAGCTGGGCACGGCCCTCAAGGCCTTCGATGCCGA